>NZ_CAUQTU010000015.1:0-41419 GCF_963521255.1 uncultured Streptococcus sp.
CCGTGCCTTCACCACCTACAGTTTTTTCTGCAAGCTGTTTTTTTACTTCTTCTGCGATATCCAGCTTCTTAAGAGCATGGACTTCTTCTGTGACCAATTCTTTATCTGAAGCCACTATCTTGATGTGGCTTTCTTTGTCACTTGGGAAAATATATCCGCCAGCGCTAATCTCTAAGCGGTATTTCCCAATTGGCAAGATAGTGTCCAGATTAAAATTCACGCCTGAGTTTGTGACAGTTACCCTCTTCTTCCATTGGTACTTGCCTATGGTCAGACTAACGACCGCCACCTCCCCCTCCAGAGAGGGGACGGCTCGATAATCTTCGTCTAAAAGGACAAATCCAAAGGTAGAAGCCACATCACCTTGTTTGATGAGGTAACCGCCATCCACTTGAGCAAGATTGGTCGTATTGAGATTACAGACCATTCTGCGCCCCTTTCTCATCTTCAACTAAGATGTCATCTCTAATCTGCAACGCCTCAAAATTGTTGTACAGGTGGTCAATGTAACCATTACCACCCAAAGCTTTGTAGCTATTGTGCATATTCTCCACTACATAGAACTCATCTTTGGTAGTAAAACCACGACGGATTGCCCTGCGAATATCACGATCAAGGCGCATCCTCATAGTTACAAGGTGTGCATCGTCGTGCAATTTTAGCTTTGCCTGTACTTCGTCAATTTTGGCGTTATTCTCGTCAGCAGTAATCTGGACATCTTTGATTTGTTTCTTGACATCATTCAATTCTGAAATGATTTGGTCTGTCTGTTCCTTGGTCTTCTTCGGCATTTTATAGCCCAACCAAGCCACGACGATCGGCGTGGCAACTGGTAGCACGTTCATGAAGAAATGTTCTATCTGTTGTAAGACGTCCATAGTTACCCCCTGTTATTGGTTAGGTGCAACTGTTGTAGCAGAAGGTTCTGTTGCTGTAGGAGTTACGGTAGCTGTTGTAGAAACTGCAGCTGCTGGTGCAACAGTTGTAGGGGCATTTTGTTCTTGAGGTTCGTACTTCCATGCCGCGCCTGTTCCGTCCATTTCAAGACGACCGTTACGGGCGAAGTCACTTGCAAGTTCACCGTTGTAGGTAAATTCCTTGTTCAATTGAACCAAGATACGCTTGCCTTCGCCATCAACCTCAACATGAGTTTGGTCTTCAATGGTAATCAAGTCATGTGCCATGTAGCGTTTACCAACTTCAGCAAGTGGAATCAACTCAACCAATTCCTTGTAGTTTGTTCCGTAAGCGATTGTCTTGCCTGCTACGGCATTTAAAACGACCGCATGGATGATTTTCCCATAACGGTCAGTTTCAGCTTTGTTATGCTTAACTTCTTGGTCTGTCGCAGTCTGTTTTGCTTCAGTTTGAGCCAATTTCTGCTCTGCCTCTTGAAGCTTAGCCTGTGCTTGCACGATGGCGCTTGTTGGGTCAAGTTCTGTACGGATATGGTCCAGTACCGCTTGAACCAAGGTTGCTTCATTGTCTTGTGTGTGGTCACCGTGCAATTCTACTTGCTCGTAAGAATAGCGTCCGTTGTTTTCCATCTTGATTGCGACAACTGTCACATTTTCTGCACCTTTTAAATATGGTTTAATTGCTACTTCGTAATTCATTAGTTAATTCCTTTCATTTTAGCTTGTGTTTCTTCAAATAGCTCTTTTAGAGCTGGGTCATATTCTAGAACCTCTTTCATTGTGTGCAATTCACTTGCTGCATACAAATAAAGAGCCTCATTCTGAGCTGATTCTTTCTCGCTGACTGCTAGTTTTTTAGTCAGCGAATCAAGTGTTAACTGATTTACTACTGCGTCCATGTTGTTATTCATGCTATTGTTTCCTCCATTTTTTCTATTTTTTGATTTAACTCTTGAATAGCCTTGATTAAGTAAGGTACTAGTGCAAATGTGTTGTATGTGTAAATCCCATCTGGAGCCTCACGAAAAGCGTCTGGAGCGTACTTCTGCACATCTTGAGCCATAATACCACATGAGATATCCTCTACCTCATTATTAAATTCTTTTCGGTAACTATACGTTTTCAAATGATTAATAACATCAACCCCTGAAACACTACTCTCTTGAATGTTTGATTTCAGTCTGCGGTCAGAAGTATCGTTCCAAGCTGGGAACCAATCTCTGGCACCACTGGCTTTTTCCAGATAAAAATAATCTTTACTGCTTCGTCCAATCTTCTCATATTCACCAGAATAAATCCAAGTACCACCATCATAAAAGATTCTGCCTGTAACTTTCAGGTCGCCGTGAATAATTGGTGTTCTCCAAAATTCGGCGGTATTATAACAATACATACTGCCATTATTTTTAACGAACCATGCATAGTATCCAGGACTATTCCAATCATATCCCCAATTGACCCATAGTGCAGTACGTCCACTGCCACCTTCGCCATCCCCCATTCCGACCGAGAAGTGATTGCGACCAGTTAGCCAACGACCAGAACCTGAATCATGCGTTCCGAGTTGGAAGCCACCAATCCAGCCTTTGTAACCCTCTAAAACAGTTGAGCTAGTAATGACTGATTCAATTTTTGTCGCAAAGATACGTTTAGAAGTAAGTTGGTCAATAAATGCTTCATTTGCAATCATTTTCCTAATAAACGCATCGTCAAATCTCACTTTATCAGCCGTGACCGCTTCAGCGTTTAATATCGTAGTTGTGACGGATCCAGCTTCAAAATTGGCCGTCTTTAGCTTATCAACCATCGCCGACTTGATAACCGCATTGTCAATCAAGGTTTCGCCTGTGATATGGGTCAATTTTCCGTCAAGTCGATTATGACCGTTAGCGCCAAGATTGATTCCAGAGATGATATCGCCAGCTGAATTGATGTTTTGAACTGCCCACGAGCCAGCCAACTGACTTTGAACCGAGCGAACGGCTTCGTTAGTATCTTCTGGAGATGGTTGCCAAGGTCGTATTGTGGTTCCTTCGTAGACATCTACATCTCCGAACAATAGTATTGCGACATTGCTATCAGTTGTCCCATTGTTGTCAATGCGGATAAATCCTTCATCGCATTCTCCTGAATTAAAAGTGTAATTCTTTCTGACAGCTTCGTCCGATGAAAACTTAACATTCTCAACCAACGGCACAACTCTTGTAAATGCTTGATTTTCTCCAGATTTTCGGCCAAGGAAAAAGATAGTCGCACCTTTCATGTTCCAGGTATTGAACGCTGTCAAGGATAGCGTATAATCTGTGTTTCGTTTCAAAGGGAATCGAATGGTTGAGACAGGAACAGCCTTTCTCGTATTATTTTCAAAAAAGAAAAGCTTTCTCTTTTCGTTGTAGAAGAAAGTATGCGTTCCTGTGTATATAGCAGGATTTTGACCAGGTTCCCAATAACCCCAGTTTTTGTTGTCTTGTGGATTTCCGCTGTTTTTTATAAGATTTGGTCCACCTTGTCGACTGTACTTGCTAACCTCAACCTGAAACAGCTGATTGGTCAGTGCCATACGAGCGACTTTATCAGCGATATCGTTCTCATTTCTGCCGATAATACGCTCGTACAGCTTGCTAGTCTCTTGCACACTCTGGAAGTCCGTTTGGTTAACCTTGCCAGCCATTTGCGATATGATGCTTGCAAATTGACCGTCTACTGTCTGCTTGTACTGAGCGATTTTTGTAGCGATGTCATTATCAGTCTGCGTGCTAATCGCACTAAATCGACGTTCAAGACCTTTCACATCTTCTTGATAAGCAGATTTCCCAACATAGTCTTGGGATATCCGCTCACGGATTGCAGACGCTTGACTAGCACTTTCTTCACGAACATACCGCTTCAAATCATCTTGTCTTTGACCGTCATTATTGACATAGGTCTCAACATTGGTTATTTTTGTTGATAATCCCTGAGCAGTCTTTTCAAACTCGGTCTTAGCTGCATTGATTTTCCCAAGCGTATCAGTTGATAGGCTTTCAAATTTTTGCCTTAATACTCTTTCAGTCTGTTCGACTGTAGCATTGTCCGCTTTACCAGCTAGACTTTGTTGTAACTCAGACTTGAAACGATTTACATTCTCTGACAAGTCACGTTGATCCTTGCTTGACTCTTGCTTGAATTGATTCATCTTAGCAGATGCCTGGTCAGCAATAGTCTTGGCTTCCTGAGCTAGTGAACTGCTTGCACCAGCACTTCGCAGGGCCTCTTCAGCTTTTCGTCTAGCTTCTTGGATTGAAGCATTATCGAAGTTTTGGAATCGTTTATCGATTTCGTTTGAAATGTCTTGCTTGACTTCTTCGGCCTTAGCCTTGTACTGCTCGATGGCATCCGTGATAGCTTTCTCACGCTTGGCAAATTCAGCATCAAAAGCACGGTCAGCGTTTGCGATTTCCTTTTTCAAACGTTCATCAAAAATCTGATGCAGATTTCGGCTTTCATTCAAAACGGCATCATTTACAATCCCACCTATCGCATTCGCAAGACTGGATTGGAATGTCCCAAAACCAATTGATTTTAGACGTTTCGCCATTGGTGAATAGGTATATTTGGTGATTTTCTTACGAACATCAAGACCGTACCACTCGTGGTAGATACTGACCACATCGAACATCCGAACCGCTACATCGCTCTGGCCGACAACCGATATTTCGAGGTTATCTTCCAACATATCGCACATGCTTGTCCGAAAATACTGCTTACCGTATTCAATCAAGCTAGATTGGTCTTTGACGTTCTGGTCATTAACCTCAACAACTGCTTCATAGATTTGACTGTATTTCCCAAGCAAGGGACTATCAATCACCACTACATAATCAACGTCAGGCGCCTTTTCTCCCTCGCCTTTAACGGTTGTTTTAAAGGTTATCCGAGTTTTCAAAGATTTCGTTGAGGTCTTATGCTGGTAGCTAGATAGATTTTTCTTGTACATAAAAAGCGATTCATTTTCAGAACCGCCATTTTTTAACAAGCGTAAGTTGTATCCGTTTCGCACCATATCTCCACCCCACTGACCAAGGATAGAGTGCTTGTCTTTAGCCAAGACCTCCATAGCATTCTTATCCTTGATGCTAAACGTATGCCTATCGTCAATGTCCGAAAAGAAAGAGAAAGGATTGGCTCTGGTAATACTACCAGCCAATGCGCTCAATACCCTTGTACCACTGACACGATCCACATCGATAGAGCTGACGATGTAGTTATTTAACAGGCTGATAACCTGATTGGCATAGACTTGGATATATCCTTGTTGCTTTTCAACCTCAAAAATATAAAAATCCTGCTCACCATGCAGGTCATCAGCTGTCAAAAAGGTTTCCTCTTTCAGCAATTCCCACTTGGAATCCGACGTAGGAAAACGAAAGGTCAGTTGATAGGTATTGTTCCGTTCCTGGACAATTTCGTCATTGTAGGCCTCATTTAAAGGCGTATTGCCTTCAGTAAGATAAATCATAAGGTATACCTCCAATTCGGCCGAACTATGACCTTACGAACAGCACCAGTAAACACCAGACCGTTATTACCAACTGCCAATTCAAAGAATCCTCCACGTTTACGTAAAGTATTTTGCACCGCACCATCTGCATTATAGATATTTTGTTTCTTATGTCTACAATCAATTGTCACTTTTCGTCTAATGGTCAAGTGCATAGTTGTCCGTCCGATAGTCAAAGAAATATCTCCGTCTCCCTCAATCTCAATCACAGGCTCGCTATAGACAGAGCCTGGATTGTTGACATTACCGCTTGCGGTAAAGACCAGAGGTTCAACAGATTTCTGATAACGGAACGGCTGCATACTCAGCTTGATTTCTAATTTCCAGCCGTGCATTCCTTGAGGTTTGTATTTTGCACTTACAAAATCAGCATAAAATAAAGAGCCTAGCTGGTAGCTAAACTCTAGCGTGTTGTCATTTGGTTGGAATCTCTCAACGATTTTAGACGGGTCTACCGTCCTTGGAAGGTAAAATGCAAAAGTCCTTTCGTAACTCTCATAAGCACCGTCCAAGACACGGTAGTTCCCGTTAACCCCAAATAGGGTAGCTGTTTCCGAGACTTTAGGTTTAGCAGCCTCTACCTCGCCAAAATCTGTCACCACACATTTAGGAATGGTTGAAGTATTGAAACCATTGATAATCATGTATTCCATTAAATACCCTCCCTGGCATAGATTGCACCTTGACGTTGATAGACGCTCATTGAAATTTTATCAGCATCCAGGTAAGTATCTGACGGCTTTTCAAGGATAGCAGTAAGGATCTTTTCCATACTTGCTCTCAGAATCGCTATCTCAGACACGGTTTGACTGTCTTTTGCCTCAATTTGAGCGCTTGGCATAGCCAAACTTGCTTCAATATTTTTGGCAATGGTAGGCGTTCCACTCAAACCAAAATCATCGTTTGAAAATGCGTTTGAGATTTCACCAGCCATTCCGCTGACAGATTTCTTAACACCTTTGAAACGGTCCTGCAACCCTCTATCCAAACCTTGCATAATCGCATTACCAGCAGGAATCAAGAGCTTGCGGTCATACTCAATCGGACCTTTGTGGTCAGCAATCCACCCAGCAATACCACCGACAAAGTCAGTAACTGCTCCCCAAGCAGACTTCAAACCGCCTAGGAATCCATCAAGGATAGCCTTACCTGCTGACCATAGGTCAATGTTTCGGATACCATCAAAGATACTCGTAACATTGCTTACAAGATCACTAACACCTTGCTTCATACTTTCCCATGCTCGCTGAGCGCCTTGGACAAGTCCATCAATCAGACCTAAGACGGTTGATTTCAACCCCTCCCAAGCACTGCTTGCGACAGATTTGATTGTGTTCCAGATATTAGATAATATCTGAGCAAATCCATCAAATATTGCTTGCCCAGCAGCTGACAATCCATTCCAGATTGCCTCGCCGACTCCTTTGATCGCTTCCCAAGCTGTAGACCAATCACTGTTTATTATTGCCATCACAGCGGTTATAATTCCGCTGATAACGTCCATAGCGGTTTGAATAGCGATTTTAATCAACTCCCAAACCGTTGTTACAACCGTACAGATATTATTCCAAGTTCCTTCAATCAAAGGTCCGAGGATATTCATGGCCGTTTCAATGACCGATTGAATAATCGGCATGACCGTCTGAATAACTGTCTGAATGGCATTCCAAACTGTTTCAAAAGTTTGTTGAATCAAACCTTGATTTTCAGTCCACCATAGGGAAATACCGTCCCAAACTGATTTAACAAAATCAACAACCGCTTGGATAATTGTAGCGACAACAGCCATCATATTATTCCAGACGGTTGTAGCCGTTTCAACAATACCATTCCAAACACCAGACAATGTTGAACTGATAGACTGCCAAGCACTAGACAACCAATCCATGAAGCCTTGCCAAATTTGTCTACCTGTTTCGGTTTGAGTGAAAAACCAAGCTAACGCAGCAACAAGTGCAGCAATAGCACCAACAACAAGAACGATAGGATTTGCAGACATAACTGCATTAAATAGACTAAAAGAACCACTAGCTCCAACTGCTGCCGCATTCTCAGCTGCTAAAGCAGCCGTCAAGGTTCCACTGGCAACCGCTCTAGCTTGAGATAAGGCAAAAGAGATATTAAAGATTGCGTTTTTAGCGCTCTCGATAGTTTTTGTAGCTAAACTAACAGCTTTGTAGGTTTTCCATGCTGTAGTTAATCCAATAACAGCAGACGCAACTGCAGATACAATACCTGGATGCTCTTTTAGCAATCCTGTTATATCCTTCAAAATCGAAGAAGCACCTTTTAGAACATTAGAAAGAAATTCAAATGTCGTCCCTAAAAGATTAACATTTTGACCGCTATCTTGTATGCCTAAAAAGCCTCCAACAAAATCAGCTACGATACTACCAACATTACCGATAACTGACCCAATATTCTCAAAGGTTACACGGATGTTGTCCGCAATATTGATAATTTGATTCGCTGCATCCTCGCTAAATCCAAGTGCATCTAATATCTCGAAGTTCCCCTCTTTATCCATAGACCCAAAGATCATATCAAAAAAGGTTTGGAAAATCCCTGTCACACGTCCGATTTGGTTATAGACTGCACTACCAAAAGCTTCCCCAAAGAGTTGAGAAGCTAGTGAACTGAGCCCTTCAGTTAAGACTACTCCTAAACCAGACAAGATATTGCCTATCATTGGTAAGAAGTTGCCGAAAAGGAAAGTTTTAGTGGTTTCTAGTAAAGATTGTAGTGCTGGCGTAACGTTTTCGCCAATAGCTATCTTCCCAAGCACATTTTGAGCAGCTGCTTTCATCGATTCAAAGGAACCTGTGAAAGTTGTTGCTGCCTCTCTCGCTGTCGTACCAGTGATATCCAAATTCTCTTGGATAGCATGAATAGCGCTATAAACATCTGACAAGTTATTTATGTCATACTTAACACCTGTCAATTTTTCTGCGTCAGCCAAAAGCCGCTGCATTTCTTGCTTCGTACCACCATAACCCAATTTTAAGTTGTCGAGCATGGTATAGTTTTGCTTAGCAAAACCTTGATAAGCCAGCTGAATACTTTCCATAGATGTACCCATCTTGTTCGCATTATCTGACATATCAATCATTGCCATATTAGCTATGTCAGCTGCTTTATCTGTATCTCCTCCAAGAGATTGTAGCAAGCTTGCTGAGAAGCCTGTAACATTTTCCATATAGGCATTAGCTGAAAGACCTGTTGTCTTGTAGGCCTCGTTTGCAAATCCTTTGACCTTATCAGCTGAGTCTTTAAATAAGGTTTCGATACCTCCAAGAGATTGTTGAAGTGCTGCCCCTTCAGTTATGGATGCTCCAATTGCCTTACCAATGCCAGCAGCAGCAATAACACCCGAAAGGGCGCCCATCATTTTAGAACCGAGGGATTGACCTGCACTCGTTCCTGCAGAGGCAACTTCACCACCCAATTCTTTTTGAATCATTCCACTAATACCTTTAGCCGATGGAATGATCTGAACGTAGGCTTTTCCTAATTCTGTTGCCAATTATTCATCACCTCCCGTTTTCGCAAGCAATAACCTGCGATAATTTTCAAAGTCCTCACCAGATTCAAAGACGAGATAGTCTTTATCATCATTCTCACTCTTATCTCTCTTAATTAATTGATCCGCGATGGATGCAGGACGATTAACACCCTTTTGTCCATCTTTTGTCTGCAACCACAAAGAAAGAGAAAGTCTGTCTACGATACTTGCAAGTAAAGTTGTTTCCAGAGGTACAATCTGGTCAGACATAATCTGCTTTATCCGCGAATCATCACGCAAGCCATACGCCAAAACAGCCACCTGATTTAAAGGTAGCTGTTTGTAGTCGTATATCTGATAGGTTTCCGCTAAATCACAGACAAGGGCATCCTCGTCTGTGCTAATCATCTGAGCAAGGACTAAGATTTTTTTAGGTCTTTATTAGCTTCGAAAATGCTCTTAATATCAGCGAATAACACTTCAGAATCAAGGAAATCTTCCCCTTCTTCCAAATGATTCAAGAATTTTTCGGCTTGTTCTTTACCGAAAAGAAGATTGAGCATTTTTTCAGCTGCTTCAAAATCCCCTTTTTCCATCTTGGAAGCTGCACGCATGAGATAAAAGTTTCTCAATCGTTTTTTAGGGATTTTGTACTCAAACCCTGATTCCGTTTTTCCTTTTAAGATTTCTTCCATTTACTTTACGCTCCTTGAATATATTCGTAGTGAGTGTTCTCGCTGTTGTCTGGTAATGCAGTGATCGTCAATTCATAGCCGATAGGTTCGCCGTCCTTATAGCTAATTTCGCCAATTTCGCTAACCTTACCACGAGGGATGACGACGCGTTTTACATAGCCATTTTTCAACAATGTATCAATAACCAAGCTATGTTCTGGCAATTCTTTACCATTGGCTTTTACAGTGATACCTGTTTCAAGGGTTCCTGAAACGTTATCTGGTCCATAAACTTCTTTCAAGACTTCAATGTTCAGACCTTCAATCAATTTGTATTTGAAGGTGTCTTTTTTTTCAGTTTGAGAAGACAAGACTGTTTGTCCGCCCCAGGCCTTGACTTCTTCGCTTTCTGGCGAGTTCTCATTGGTCAATCCATCTTCTGAAATGTACCCTAGTGTTTTGAATGCTACGTCCAAGGCCGTTTTGGCATTCGTTGGAAGATTTGTTCCAGCTGGAGCAGTAGAAACCGCCCCTCCGATTTTCGGCTTAGCAGCCGTTACATTTGATGCTGATGCAGTCGTCATATTCTTTCCTCCTGTTGATTCTGCATTTGGTGTTCTTACTTCTGGTGCTTCTAATTCTGGCGCCAAAACCACACCTCCTTTTTAAAAATAATTGATGTCATATACCGCTTGATAGCGATATTGCTTCGTTTCAGTGTCTGTAAAGTTGTAGTCACTATTGTGATGTACACCGCTGACTTCGTTGACCGTGATGAGATCCTCAACTACTTTCTTGACTTTCTCATTCAGCTCAGCAGCCTTTTGAAGTGATGGTGCATAACTTTGAAAAGCGAATGTGGCAGAATGAACGTAGTCACTTCCACCACTTCCTGTCTTTTCTAAAATGACATAACTCTCAGGCATATTCGGTTTGTGTTCAAAAAAAGACGGAATATCTAACTGTCCGTCCAAAAATTTCTTTATAACTAATTCGATCATCTCATAGCCTTCAGTAAAATATTATGTTTTTTATTTCTGGCCATGCTCTTGATGTCAGTTGTACTAATCTTCGCATTGGCACGCTTCTGCCCTGGCGATACGGTCAATTCAAACCCCTCGCCAGCTCTTTCAGCAATCCCTTGCCCTTTCTCTTCTAAAATATCTTGCATTTCAGGAGAACGTAACAGAGCAGATACTCCAAGTGGGTTCAATTGAAACTTCATATTACTCATAAACTTCAACCATAACCTTTCTATTCCAAGATAATGGAATCATTGACTCAATTCCCTCTTGAGGAAGGCCAATTGTCCGCCATTTCCGACCAAAAAACTTGACCTCACGGTTTTCCCACTTGTTAGTATCTCCTTTGGGAATACCAAGTGTATAGACCGCCTTCTTTCCAGTCAAGTTCATTTGATTGATGACGTCCTCTGATGAAGTTGGGGCAACTAATACATTTTGAACCTCAATCTCAACATCACGATGGATTGGATGACCGAAATCGTCGTTACCAATTTCTACCTTGTCCACTAAAATGACAGGGATTCCTTTTAGGTAGGTCATAAATTTCAATCGCTCCATATCGTTGTTTTTTCTTCAAACCAAGCCTTTTCAGTTCGGTGTCTTTGATAAAGAGACCGCCTCCAGGAACAAGGTAAGAACCACTAAACGAATAACCCAAGGCACTTTCAGAAACTTGAGTCATCGGTTCATGGTCTGTTGAGGTCATTAAGGTTCGTGCCACGATATCGACCGTCACAGACTTGGCAACACTAGCGAATGACACGCTCTCAGCTACCATATCATCAAGGTCTTTACCGATTTTTTCAGCTTCCACTCGCAAAGAATTAGATACAACTTTCAACAAAGCCTCAGCCCTTGCACGCTCATCAAATTTCAACGAGCGCCACAACAATTCCAAGTCTTCAACCTTTGCAAAATTTCCCATAGCTTAACCCTTGTTTTCCTCGTACAAGGCTACCAAATCGGATTTTTTTGAACTCTTATCGTAATCAACGCCTAATTCATCCAAACTAGACTTTAATTCCGCTACGGTCATATCTCCTCCGCTTGGCGCCGTATCTTCCACAGGCACCCAATCTCCGCCAAGAACACTCTCAGCGGAGATAATCACGCCCGTTTTCGTATCACGGTATAAAGCCATAAAACTTACGCTTTCACACGCGCGAAGGCATCTTCATCAAGGATACCCCAGCCGATAAAGGCTTCCGCACGCAAACAGATTTCATTGTAGGCTTTAAGGTCACGACCAGCGCCGTCTGGATCACCGTATTCAATGATTTCCATTGGGATATTTTCAGAGTACCCCCACTTGAAGCGGTTTTGGAAGTCCCCAACGATAGCATGGTCTGTCTCGGCACTACCACCAGTTACAGTAAGGTTCTTATTGATGTCTGATTTCATTCCGTAGAATGAATCAGGATTTTGACCAAAGCGGAACTCAGGATATTGAACAACACCGTTTACCTTAACTTTCGCCAATGCTTGCCCAGCAGCTGGTGACAAAGCAATGCCATTTACTTCACATCCTCTAGCTGTAACTTGCTGGACTGCTGATTCCAAATTCTCATCGATTTTAGTTTCATCATACGTCACGACACTTCCACTAATCACACCATCAAATGAGTTTGTTGCGCGGAAAGTTGCATCTGTCATGGATTTTGGCTCTAAACCATGAAGAGCAGCAAGGTCAAAGGCTTCCGCAATCTTCTTAGCGAATCCGTCCATATATGCTGACAAGAAGTTCATTCGTTTTTCTTCAGACGCATTTTTAAATTCATCTGTAATACGAGCTTGGTAAACAAATTTAAGCGGTTTGATAACTTTTGAAGTCAACTTCGCTTTATTTCCGAGTTTTTGCTCACCTTCACCAACAATTTGCGCATTTCCTTCAAGGTTGAAGATGAATTGCTCTACCCCATTAAATGGGATTGGGGTTTGTGCTGACAATTTAGCCAATACAGATTTCCCCTGTACCTTGTCAATCAATTCTGTTACTAGTTCTGGTTTGAAAAGTGTTCCAGCTTTCATTGCATTATCTGTCATAATTTCTATTCTCCTTTTGGTAGTAATTCACGAAGCATTTGCTTCATTTGCATAGTTTTGTCATCACCCATAGCAGGCTCAGTATCTCTTAGCGGTGCTTGAGTTATTGCTGGACGCATAAAGCCAGCTAGACGCTCAGCGTCAGCCTTTAATGCCTCTTCGTCAGCGCCTTGAAGACGGTCAGCCAAGTCATAAGGCAAGCCATTTTGTAAAGCGATACGAGTTCGCAAGCTAGCAGTTTCATAATTGCTCACTTGCCCCTGCAATTCAGTGATTTGAGCGTCTAATCCCGCTCTGATTTGCTTGTCATCTTCAACAGTAGACTTCAAAGTACTGTTTTCAGATTCCAGTTCTGAAACACGTTTTTTAAGATCATCATAATCACCGAATTTTTCACGCTCACGTCTGATACGCTCTTTCACGATATTATCTAGCTCTTCTTGTGTTTCAATCGTTTTAAATTCAGACATCTTCATGTCTCCTTTCTCCTGCTTTCCCGGCAGTTCGGTAATTTTTTAGGCATCAAAAAAAGCAGTCTCTCAACTGCTCCTCTTAATAACTGATTTTTTGCTTTTTCTTAGGCTTAGTTGTCAAACAAGCCCAATGCGCAAGCAAGGCGCTATCCATCAAAGAAATATCCATATCTGCAAAATGCGAGCGATAGCCAAAGCCACCGTTTGACCCGATGTTCCGCTTCTCACAGTTGGTTGTGATTTTCTTCAAAGACGGTTGACCAGCATGACACAAGGTCTTTTGATAAATCCCTTGTTCCCACATAGAGTTAGCCACGATGATTTCCTTAACCGTGGGCAATATCACGCTCTTCATGCGTTCTTTCTTCAACTCTTCATCAAGGATTTTCTGACCACTTGCCCCATCGACTACGATAGTAGCCACATCAGCACGCTTGACAAAATCCAAGATCCAGTCATTTCCATTACGGACTGACTGACAGTCAATCGTCTCAACAAAAATCCGCTCATCTACCGTACGAACAGCAATACTTAATGCCACATTTGCGCCATCTTGACCGTATTTGACTCCGACAAACAACTTACCTGATAAATCAGGCATAGAGTCAACACACAACTCATTCCATTCCGTTTCCGAAATAGCAGATTTCTGGTTGTATTCTGGCCAATAACCCAAACGCTGAACATTATGGTCTAGCTTATCATCACCAAGCTCGGCTTCTATCTTCCGCTCATTCAAATGGTAACCCATTGAGGGATTGGAGTTATACCAGGCATCGACATCATCGATTTCTTTTTCCTCAGAGACCGACCATTCCGCCCAACCTGAGTATTTTCCTTTCCCAAAAAGGCAAGTCTTACGGTAATTTGTGAATACCGTCCCATTTGAAACAGGTGTAGGAGGTGTCCCACACATGATTGTGATTGGATTGCTACTATCCGTTACCGTATATTTCAAGGCCGACTCCTGCTCAGTCGTATATTCCTGAGCCTCATCGATAATCATCATGTCAAATCCTTCACCAAGACCACCATTTGATGTCCTAGTACGAAATTGGATTACACCACCTGTTGAGTAAAGTTCAATTCTCTCTTGTCCCTTAGCCCTGATAGAGTTAAAATCCTCTCCATCCACATATCCCATCTTTTCAAGGTATCTCTTGACCTTTTCAAAAGAAGAATGAGAGGTTGAAATTCTATGGGCCGTATGCAGAATGTTCATCCCGTCGTGCAGACCCCAGATTTCAAAAATATAAACAACTTCAGTCTTACCATTACGCCGTGGGATAGAGTAGCCAAATTTCTGATGAACCCATAGGCCATCTTTGTCAACGGCCATCATAGGGGTCAATAGGTTTATCTGCCAAGAGTAACAAGATAACCCAGTTCTTTCATAAAGCTCAATCGCTTCTTTTGCTTTTGAATTTTTCTTGACGTACTTTAAAATTACCGATTGAGTAGGATTCTGATTGCCAAGTTTCTTTCTAGCCATCCACTGCTCCTTTCAATCGTACCGCATGATAACCCTATCGCTGGGATGATTTAATTGATTACGTTTAAAATATAGTTTTTAGCAACATCTAGCATTCCCAATGCCTGCAAACTACTATCCCAGCTATAGCCAAGATTTATCTCACCATCTTTATCCAAAGAAACCACCAATACCGAAGTATAGTTATGACTAGCCTCAAGATTTTCCTCCAAAATTTCTTTCACGGAAGCACCACGCTCCAGACTAGACTTTTTCTCTGAAAAATCAATCGTGTTTTCCATTGTTACCCCTTTCTAAGCATAAGAAAAGCACCTAGAATTTTCTAAGTGCTTAACCCCAAGCGAATGATTTCTCACTTGGTAATTCTCCTTTATCCCACATCTGCTTCACTGCTCCACGAGCCTTGTTCGCATAGTAAGGATAACCTAGTTCTTTATCATAATTTGACTCGATGACAACTGTAACTTCACCAGTACTCTCATCAATCTCAATCATACCTGGGTCACGGTTTTCAGGAATATACCAATAACCCTTACTCTTTGAATTGAAAATTTTAATAAGTTTAA
Organism: uncultured Streptococcus sp.; assembly: GCF_963521255.1. Lineage (GTDB taxonomy): Bacteria > Bacillota > Bacilli > Lactobacillales > Streptococcaceae > Streptococcus. The sequence continues at coordinate 15,233 of NZ_CAUQTU010000015.1, forward strand.
GCATTATAGGTCTCCTTTCTCCTTCATCCAAGCAATCCATGCTTTTTGGTAGTTATAGCTTTTATTAGTGAGTTCGTGGGCTTCATCGTACTTCATTCCCTTTGCCATCAAATCATGTTCCATCAACTCATGGCGTAACATCACAAGGTCGTGAGGTTGAATATTCTTGCCACCGATTTCTGAAAGTCGTCGCCAACTCTCAGCCATATCATAGCTAGGGTCGAAACGTTTCCGACCATCTTCTAAATCATACTCATTAATAAAAACATGATTATAAATCTTCTCAACATCTGATTGTGAAAGACCGCTATTGTTAGATACCTTCACTATTTCATGTTGCTTATTTCGATTTCGTACACTCTCATAAAACTCTTGAGCATGGCGGTCACGCTCTTTATTATACGGATCATTTCTGTCGTTCCAAGCACCATACACAGCACCACTACTCTTCATAACCCTATTATAGCGCTTTTGTTCACGCTCGTCAACAGACTCAATACCAATACGGCTTCTTTCCTTAACTAATTTTTGCTTTTCATTAGTCCACTTCTTAGTATGAACATTCTGTTTCTTCCCATTACCAGGATGATAATCAACAGTACACCGACAATTGCCATGCCGTCTATATATATCCTTGGGAACTTCTGGATAATTATATGAACCCTCCAAACTCTTGCACCATTTGCATGGATGACCGACAACTCTTCGAACGATTTTCGGACTCAACCCCACTTTATGATGAAATTCCACATTTTTCCTAATGCTATCATCCACAATGCTCTGACAAAAATTTACAATCGGATCATCAAGCAACCATTTTACATCATCAAAACTTTCCTCACTGGCTAAACGATTAACGAGACCATCAATTCTGTCTTGATTCAATTCAGGAATCTGAGTAGCTAACCCTATTTTAGCCTTAGAGTTCAAATTCTTCTGAACTTGCTCAGTATAATCACTCACAAGCTCATAATTTCGCCCCAGAACGTCCGTCAGCACACGTTGAGCAATATTGTAATACATTTTACCATCTGGTAGCGTTTCGTTCGTTAGAGAGGCTCCCAGAGCCTTAGAAAGTATCTCCCCAATTTCAACAGCATATTGATTAGCGTCCAAATAACTTGCCTTACTATGATGCAGTTTAGACAGCAAGTCTTTCAATACCTCGCTGTCTAGCCTAGCGCCTTCAAACTCAGACTTGATTTTCTTGAGCAGGCTCGGAACGATATCCTCAACCATCTGTAGCCTCCTTCACAATCAATTCAGTCTTACTAATCATAGCTTCCGCTTCTTGCTTGCTCATTCCAGTTGAGGTTAATAGGAGTATCCCATTTTCCTTTGAAAGCACCCCTTTTTGGTAGTTGCTTAGTAGAGAAGTAATCTCATATGTTGAAATGATTCTATTTTGTTGCTTATCCTCTGAGTTAGTAGCTTTTTGTTCTACTTCCTCAATTTTCGGAGTAGCGTTCATATCGCCTTTAATTCCAGTCAGGTCACGGATGGTTTCAGCATCCATATAACCAGGCACCGCTTGATTCAGTTTGATAACACCATCACCAATCAAAGTCAGCATGTTAGCGTCCGCCTCAAACAAAGGCTCCCACTTCACGACCGTTTTATTGAACTGTTTCCTCAAATACGGAAACTCATCACGTAAACAAGTAGCCACATAAGCCACATTCAGCAAACCAGAGCCCAGAGAGCGCTGAGCCTTCCGACCAGCTAACCGCAAGTTCTCATGACTAGCCTTGATAGCTTCAACAGATGACGGATTGTCAGACACAAAACCAAGATCATCCAAGGTCAATCCCATTTCCCCAGCAAATCCAGCAGCTGCAGTCCGTAACTGCTCAGTAAAAGGAGACATGCTGGACGTAGTGAATTGTCCCACATTCGGCTTGTCCCCCTCGTCATCTTTGGTAAAGGTTAGCAAGCTAGATACAGTCGCTTTCCATGTGTCAATTGCCTCAGCATCTTGGCTCAATCCCAATACATACTTCTGAGGGAATGAATAGAACTCAGCAGTCACATCTGACCGTTCAAGCGTTCGTTTAGCATATCTCTGATAGTACATTCCAGCCCGAGTAATTCGTGACCGACCAAACGGACGAACCGCATCAGGTCTATGAATGACTGGTACCAACAAAGGAACCCCAGTTGGATTTCCGATTGCAAACGGTTTTCCATCTTTCGGATAGAACCAAGTCACATCACTAGTAAAATAAGCCTCAAGCACGGCATAACCATTGCCATCCCGTTTTAAAACGGCATAGCCCTCTGTCAGCAAACCAGTGATAGGATCTAGAACACCAGTCGCATTACTTGCCTCAATAACCTGTAATCGAGGAGCGTCATCATCGTCTCCTTGCGAAATGTAAACAAAACAACACGACCCAATCAGAGCTGAAAGGATCGCGCTATCAAAGAATACATCTGGATTGTTCTGAGCAAAGATTTCATTCGCTCCAAATTCGTCGTTAGCAAACTCACGAAAAACCAAACGGTCTGCTAGGCTATCAACACCTTTAGCAGCCCAACCTAAGACTGCTCGATATTGTTGCCTGATTTGAGGTGGTATCGTAATACCAACATCTATCTCATTGTGTTGCATAGCATACTGATTGTATCTAGTATCTACACCCATTTTATAATTGGCTAACTTCTTCCTGAGATAACCCATACCTTTCAATGTCATTTTATACAACTACCTTTCATTTCCCACGAGAAAAAATGTACAGTGACGGTGTGAAGCCCTGAAGTACCGAGGGGGAGGGGGTCATCCCCCCCACCTTGGCAGGAACACTCGTCCTTTTTCAATCTCTGTATAATTATTTTTTTAAAACACGGTCTATTTATTTTTTTAAATGATTACTGATGGTTTTAATGTTAACTCTTATATTTAAACCAATCTGTACTTTGTGGCAAGTTCCTATTACCAATGACCTTTGTTCCGTTTGTCTTCTCATCAGCATATAGCTTGTCAGACTTCTGTCTATTGCATTGCCAATGCGCCAACTGCAAGTTAGCGATATCAGATGGATGTCCATTCTTATTTACTGGAACGATGTGGTCAATGACTGGACTTAATGGATGAGGATATCTCAGGTCTTTGTCTACGGGCTGGCCACATATCCCACAAGTGTTTCTTGTCTTTAAGATAATCTTCTTGTTCTTCTCAAAGGCTACTCTATGGGGTCCACTACGGTCCGCTCGGAGGGGGTTAGTATTCATCTAGGGAGGGGGGCCTTTCTTTTAGGGGAGGGGCTTGGTATTCTCAAATGTACCCCCTCGGTATCTTTCAAAGCAGGGGTGTTTTTAGTGCACCCACCCCCTCTTGTATTTAACATATCTTATATTCTGTTAAATAAAATTAAACAACTTCAAAATCAAGAGTACCAAGGCTTCTACCATATTTTTCTAAAAACTAATTTACATTTTCTCATTATGTAAAATAGATAGGCTATTTAGTAATCAAATGATAGTATACTCTGGTCAAGTTCGTCTTGACTATAACCAATATATCCTAGTGTGATGTCTGGTGTGGAATGATTGAATATTTTTTGTAGGATAGCTACATTACTATTTTTTCTGTAATGATGGTATCCAAATGTCTTCCTCATCGAATGAGTTCCTATATGATTCAAACCTACATACTTAGCTGCATCTTGTAATATTTGATAAACTGCTACTCTTCCAATGTGTGTGATACGAACACCATCTGTTCTCTTTTTCTTTTTACTTGGAAAGAGATAGTCGTACTCTGCTAACTGATTATCCTTAATGTATCGATTGATTTCTTTTCTGAGAGGTGGGCTGATTGGAAAATACCTTATCTTACCGGTCTTCTTCTCTTTTAGTTCAATCCTATCAGCAATTACTTGCTTGACTTGAAGAGGTACTATGTCGCTCACTCTTAAACCAGAGTAAATTCCAAACATGAAAAGAACGTAGTTTCTATCACTTTTATTTTTCAAGTAATCTTTGATTCGTTCGATATCATCTAGATCACGAATGGGTTCTACTTTCTTCATGCACCTCTCCTTTCTACAGAAAAAGCCACACGATGTGGCATGAAATATGACAGTAGCTGGAATTGAACCAGCTGGTCTAGCAGTAAAACGTACGCTTGGTAAAAGCTTCAAGGAGACCCAAACAACCTGCTAACCTGTCCTTACTGTCTAAGAGGCCGAAACCTCTATATTTTTAGGAGTCCTCATGACTGTTCGTTGCCAATCATTGGATAATACTATTTTAGCACCTTTTTCTGTTCCAATCTTCCCAAGATTTTCCCAGATTTTTCCCAAGATTTTCCCAGAAATCACTTGTAAACTAGAAGGTTGCTTGCTTGATAGGACTCCGCAAACTCTAATAGAGCTTTGTTCAATATCCGATAATACTCACTAGATGAGTAGCCTAGTTCTGAATAAATGCTATAGTCTTCCCTCTTTTTATTCCTGCAGTATCGTTCAACAAGAATACGTGTGTATTCCAAATCCGAAAGATTATTAATTGCTTTAGCAATTAACTCTAAATCCTGCTGAGCTGATACTCTACGCACGACCATGCTTTCTACCTGCTTACTTGTCTTACCACTTGATGATCTTGGTTCAAGCGAGTAGGATATTGTTATTTTTGGAGCGTATTCTTCTCCAGCAATCCGTCTCAGACGACTGTATTTTTTAAGGACTTTGATAGCTTCCTTTCTTGTCTTCTTTTCATCGATGATATCCAATAATTCTATTTGCACACTAACTCCTCCTCATGATATAATAGTCTTAATGATTTTGTTGTTTGAGGGTCAGCCGTGTGCTGGCTCTTTTTTATATCTCGATTCCAAAAAATGTGCAGATGTCTTCGATAGCAAACTCTGAAATTCTGCCACCATTTTCCCAAATGCTAATCGTCGCTTCAGAATATCCTAATCGTTCACCAAGCTCTTTTTGAGTCAGTTTACGCTCTAGCCGTTTCGTTTTTAAAAGGGTATTGAATTCTTTGGGTACTACGTCGAATAAAATCGATTCCTCAACTCCTAACTCTTCAGCTATTCTTTTTCTAAAACGTTCAGGCGGTACCCTGCCTCCTTCCCAATGGCCAATCGTATTTACTGAAACACCGAGCACTTTCCCAGCTTCTGTTTGTGTCAATCGTCTTGATTTTCGCCACATCCGTAATTGTTCTGGAAAAGTCTTATCTTCTCTATTCATCATCCACCTCAATCTTTACGACAGCTCTACCATTTGGATTTCTTCTTTGCGTGGATGCAAAAGTATAATACTTCAACATCCTTTCAGCGATTCCTGTTTGTTTGCTGATTTCAGCAAGAGTGCCCATGGTAATGAATGTGTCGCCTTCGTACAATGCGTATTCACTCATGTTCCATCTCCTCAATAAGCCAGTCGAGATTCTTTCTGGCCTTCTTCAGGTCTTCAAGACCGTTTTTCTTCTGGAATCGCAGTTGATACTTCAAGGCATTTCCAAGATAAAAGCCTTTCAGCTGTTCTGGTGTCATGAAATTCCTTAAAGCATCGATAGATTCCATGCCAAATCTTCCTTGGTAGTAGCTTGGTTTGTTTACGTTGTCAATTATTTCTGGTTTCATTTGATAGCCTCCAAAAGTTCTGGTTTTTCAAAGATGTTGCCGATGATTTCAAACGGATATGTGTTATTCTCAACCAATTCAACTAAAGGTTCCTGTTCGTTATATTTTTTCGACTCGAACATAAATAAAGCATGCTCTTCATCCCAAAATACATTCACATTTATTACTTCATCATTAGTTTCGAATGCTAAAATATCCCCCTCAAAGATTTCCTTGCCGTTCTTATCAACCAATCCTGTTGATTGCATGAGTACGATTTTGTCGGCATGTGTATCAACTCCTAAAATCTTACCCTCAAATAATACAGTTGTGACATCCCCTTCATCATCAAATCGTATCCGTTTAACTTTTTCTAGTTCTTCCCATGTCTTGTGCCACGCTCTATATCTTGCTATCATCCCAAATCCTCCTCTTTCACAAACGAGCCATCAATCCAACGACCTTTTCGGTCTTTGATTTCTTGGTATGCCAGTTCAAAACATTCCTCAAAGCTATAACCAAGCGATTTACTGATTGATTTTAGATGACCAATCAATAGAGTCAATGATTTTATACGTAAGGTCATAAGTTTCAGATGTTGTTCTGTTTGAATGTTGCTAATACATGTATTTGCGTACGCGAATGATGTCATAATATCGTTCTTTATAACATTCTTCGACTCTTCAAAAATACTATCCACATCCACTTTGCTCAGCAAGGCCAGACCGACAATCACGACTGCACAGTCTCCAATGCTATCTTTAGTTAGTTGCTCATTCTTCTTGAGATAGCCTGCGCATAACTCACCGAACTCTTCGCTAAGTTTCAAAGACTGCTTGTCTAGCCGTCCACCGTTTTCAAGGTCACGGTCTATAAACCATTGTTTGACTTTGTCTATTGTGTTCATGGTAACTCCTATCTTCTCGTTAATCTTGGTAAAATTTCATTCACGATGAATATATAATTGGGCGCAAGAGTTACTTTCAAAACAATTGAAACAACTAATGTTATCAAGCTTGCGCTCGATGAAATGCAACTAACTTTTATTGGTAGTTTAAGTTCCTTTCTTTTCCGTTCAATGCGTTCTAATTTAATTTCTTCTTCGGTTTTACCTCTATATTCGTTAAAGACAATACCACCATCATATATAAAATATGTGATAATTGAAAACGCTAAAGCCACTGAAGAGACAACTAGTATTGCAATTGAAATAATTTGAAAAAGACGGAAGACGTCATAGAACATCTTTTCTTTAACGATCATTTCATAAATCTGTGGTGCATTCCCTTTAAATGTCGTAAGCAAAGAACTTACTTCGTCAACTGTCATATTTAGCATTTTTGCTAAAGCTTGTAAAATATCGTCCATTATAGTAACACCTCATCTCCTACTCTAATCTTCTCAAACTGCTCTCTAGTGACTACGAAAATACCATAATCTCTGATAGTCACTGTATACAGCTTCCCATGTCGTCCTTTCTCAACGACACGGCCAAATATCTCAGCGCCTGCGTTATCAGCCTTGTAGATAACCATTGGCTTCTTCTCTTCCAAATCTCGAATCCTGTCCATCTGCCAGATGTTTAATCCAGCAGATAGAAGAATCCAGATAACTATGAATCGTTTCAATCTATGACCTCCTCGACAAGAATGTAAGTTCTTTCTTTGTTTATTTGTTCATAACGTGTAACTTGGTAACCTACAATGTTTATTTTTGACTTACCACCGGTTGCTATTTTTGCTCTTTCAATGTATTCATTGAGCTTCCCGACTGCCGTATTTTCTTCGTCGTCAACGAACTCCATGAACAACCTCATAACTCCACCTCCTCAATCTCAATCCCTGGACAATCGAACACCCAGCCGAAGTCCGCTTCTTCTAGTTGTTTGCGGGTGAATTTAGTTCTAAATGGATACCACTCACCACACCAAAATATTTTGCCATCTTTTTCGCACAAAAATTGAGCGTTGTTCATGTAATTTCTAGTTTTCGGCATAGAAATCCGATACCGCCTCTCTTTCTCGACCTCGTAGCCGAATTGGTGCATGTTAATTAGAATTTGGATAAAGTTATCTGTATTCGACATCCAGTTAAAGAGAGTCTTATCATTTATAAATTCTCCCCAATTATTCAAACAAAGATATGCAATGTTTTTATCTAAATTCTCTTTATTTATCTCATACCAAACCGCCACAAACGGTGGAACTTTGACTGGTTTGGGTTCGTCTAGTTGTTTGATTGTATCGATAATTCTGTCTACATCAATACAATTGATAAATCTACTTTTACTTTCTTTTAAGGCGTTACAATAATCAATCAATTCCTGCTTATTCATCTTCCAACTCCTTTATTCTCTTCTTCCAGTTTTTCACTTTCTTTTTAAGTAAGTCACGTTCCTCAGACCTGCTAAAAGCAAGCGATTTGACACACGGCAGAGATGAATTTCCTGATAGCTTACTCCAATCATATTTCTTACCTTCCACTAAAACGACAAATCATCTTCTTCAAGGGCGTATCCTGGCATTTATTCCTCAATGTTCGAACGGTTAGCTGTATCATCACGCTTTTCAAGTCGCTCAAAACCATCTGCGACCACCTCAGTCAGATAGCCCCTGCGCCCCTCCTGATTCTCATAGTTCCTTGTCTGGATGCGACCAGTCACACCGACCAGATTGCCCTTCTTGCACCATTCTGCGAACAGCTCCGCCTGCTTGCGCCACATCATACAGTTGATGAAGTCCGCCTCTCGCTCGCCATTTGCTCCCTTGAAATTCCGATTGACCGCCAGAGTAAACGTCGCAACCGCAACATTCGACGGCGTATATTTTAATTCAGGGTCTTTCGTCAAGCGCCCTACCAACGTAACGTTATTGATCATCTTTCTTCTCCTTTCTTGCTGCACGTTCTCCGATTAAGTAGCCGAGAAATAGCCACAGAATCACCATTCCGAATTCTTTAATAAGTTCAATCATTTTCTTCTCCTCCTGAAAAAGTCGCTAAATAGTAACAATCCTTAGCACCATAGTCAAATCGCGTTGTCCGCTGACCGATGTGCTTCTGAAACCTTGGATGAGTGATAGCCGAGAAAGCCCACTGATGGTCTTCCATCTGCTCAATGAGATCACCGACATTGTCAAACCTCCCAAGGAAAAACTTGCAGTGCCCGTTGTATACGAAATAAAGCTCTAACATCACTCCACCTCAACAGGATAAAAGTTCCCAAAGGAACCCCTCAAAGCCTTGCCAACCTGTAAGGCTGCCGCCCGAGAAACAAACCGCAAAGCTTTCTTATCCTCGGAACATGAAATGTCCAAGCCAGTCACACCGATAACCGCGGACCTTAGAAACGGCTTATCCTCTCTTGTACCATGCTTTAAAATAAACATCAGTCACCCCTATTCTAAAAATATTGCTTCCGCTTGTTTGTCAAATCATTGAAAACCATCAAATGGTCTTTATCTACCCCCTTCATCAGTCTTGACATAAAGGGTCTGCCATATCTTTTCTGAATATCAGCAGAAATCAAATTCGTGGTAATGATTGTATTTGAACGCTTATTCAGGATATTGTAGAGAATAGTAAACGACCACTCACTATCCTTTTCCATGCCCAAATCATCCAAAACCAAAAACTTAGCACTCGCAATCTTATTGACCAGAAACTCTTCCTGACTAAAATCAGCTTTAATCTTCATCAACAAGTCTGTCACGTTGATGAAAATAGCAATCTCTTTCGTGTACTCAGATAAAGCTTTAACCATCGCAAAGGCCAAATGACTCTTACCAGTTCCAGCTTCTCCCTGAAGTACAATGTTGTTCCTAGCGCCCTCGGACCACTCGCGACAAATCCGCCTTGCAAAAGCTAACTTTTCCGCTTCTTTTTCTGTTGGTGTTTCAAAATTGTCCAAAGTCGCATTTTTCAAAACCTCATCATAAAGAGAGAACTTTTCTAGATAGTATTTCCTCTCTCTCTCATTCTCAGCGTTAGCCAGTTCATTCACTCTTGCCTGATTCTCTTCATGGATCCGCTCAGATTCACACATACGGCACACAACACTCTCAGTCCTCAATATCTTTATCAAAGGAATGTTATGCTTTTTGCAAAGCTCTTCCTGTTGTTCTGTGTTCCTACGATAAGATAAGGCGATTTCCTCAAATACATTGTCTACCATGCTAGCCTACCTCCGCATTCATGCCAGCTGGCCATTTCAGACAAGCAGGCAACCACTTGATGAATTGGTTGATCTGCTAAAAGAGTTTTCTTCTCGTAGCTCAACGGATAATAGTCAATCTCGAAGTGTTCAATTAGTTCTAGTACCCCCATTCGTCCTTAGCCTCCTGTTCTTCTTTCTTATTCTTGTTCTTCTTCTCTGATTGACGAACCTGCTCAACAGTCGAGACATTGTTCATCTGCCAATTTCTTAAAATACCACCAACATATTTGATGTTTGGTTTTCCTGAGTTCATAGCAATCTTCAGCGCTTCTTTTACCAAATCCACATCATTCTCATTTAGTAGATGGTTGATTTCTTCAATTTCAAATCCAGATAAGAGTCTACGAAACTCAGATTGAAAAAGTTCTAAGATATTTTCTTCACTACCACTACTAGTAGTAGTTATTCTTTTCTTACTCTTATCTTTATCTAATCTATTCTTATTCTTATCTTCTTCTAGTGCGTTACCATCCGTTACTGTAACGTTACCTGTAACGTTACCAAGAGCAAGATTTTTCTGTTTTTTACGGTATTTGGCTACACGATTACGTGTCTGTTTCTTGATTTTCTCCATTCCATCAACGTTTTGATGTTTTTCCCAATTTGGCAGGCTAATGATTCCATCGATAATCTCAATCATCCCGAACTGTTCAAAGACTCCAATAGCCATTCTTACTGTATTCAATGGTCTACGAAAAATAGTAGCTAACATTTCATCAGTATAGTGGACCTTATCCGACATCATCAAAAGGCCATTACGATTATGTTTTCCAGCTAAAGCGAGGATTTTAAACCAAATAACTAAAATAGCATCATGATCAGGCAAGGCATCAATCAGGCATATCTTTTCATCGTCAAAAATATCCGTTGTGATTTTTATCCACTTAATTTCAGACATACCGAGCCCCCCACTTCCTACGGTTCGCACGGTACTTCATCCGCATATCCTCATAGATATGCCTGCCTTCTAACTCTAGTTTTTCAAGCTTGAGCAGACGATTTTGAGAGGCCACATCATGATAGTCATTAGCTAGTTTTTGATAGTCGGTTAGGTATTCTTTGATAAGTGAAATTTTCCTGTTCTCGTCCTCTAAATATATTTCAAAATCAGACTTTTCTTCATCAGACGATAACATTTCTTTATTCACTCGCTCATGCCATAATAGCCATTCAATCAATTCTTCCATTCCCTGACCTCCTCACTTCAAGATGTGCATTTTAGGTTCTGGCAATGCTAAAGGCTCAGGACGCAAGCCTTCAGGACGTTCGTTGTCGTAGGTGAATCCTGTGAAGTCTCGCCGAATATTCTTGCGAATTTCTTGCCATTTGTCCTCTCTACCACGTTCGAATGCGTGATTGTAGCCTTGGATAATCATAGACGCAAATTCTTGCTCTTCTCGTCTTTCTTCTTCCTCTCGTTGTTCTTGCATTTTGATGTGACGATAAAGTCCCACAAAACCAAGCAGCAAGGCTCCAACACCCATCAGCTGGTCTAAAATCGGTGGTTCAAACATTTTTATCTCCTTATGCTCTTAATTTTAGTACTTGTTTTTCTAATTCCAAAATTTCATAAACATCATTGATATCGTACATAGTATCTTTCCCCTGCTTACGAAATCTTAATCCTTTACGCTCTAGCATCTTAACATAGCTATGAGTAAAGCCGAACTTCTTCATCAAAGCCTGTTGATTGATTGGCATGCGATCATTCTCTAACTGCTCCTTGACCTGCTTTTCAGCAAAGACCAACAATTGATTCGTGAACAATTCAGCGCTTTCGCCATCCAATCGTAATTGTAACGTTATACCTTCCATTTTCTACATCCTCTCAACTATGCGGGCAAGCATTTTTGTGATATAATGGTTTTAATTATTTAAGTATGCGCCTGATTGCTGTCAGGTGCTTTTTTGATCTACGAAACATAAGCGTTCAGTTCCATAATTTTCATCTTGGTGTTTGTGCTTGGCTCCCACGTCATCCAGTAGGCCAATGCGGCTTCTGCAAACTTCTTCGGTAGCAAGTCATAGCGACTGATATTAAAATGATCCTTGAAATCAATCTCAGCTTGTCTAAATACCGACTGAGCGAAATTCTTATCCGCATAAGCTGGACTATCAATACCACCCAGGCAAGCCACAACCCTAGCCTTACGCTTCTTCAGGAGCGACTGAGCATAGCTTGGATGAATCGGTTGCTCGCTCTTGAGGTAGTCGATATCTTCCAGCATGTTCGCCTGCTGTTCACGCAATTTCTTCTGGCCAGTAAACAGAGCGATAAAAGCATCCTCGTCCAAGTCCTCACGGATAAATCCACCCTGCTTACGAATAGCTGGTAAGACCTCTGAAGTCACCCAGCGCTTAAACTCTTTCGCTTGAGGCAATTTGCTGGATAAGATAAGAGAGTAGAGACCAGATTCGTTGATGATCAACATATCCTGTGTTCCACCACTAGTAGGGATGCCCTGTTTTAGGGCGTCCTCTTCATCAACGTGAAGAGCAATTGCATTTCTAGCCTTGCTATATCCTAGGATGTCTGCAACATCTTTCCCAACGAACCACGGCTCGTCATCGATTGTCAAAGTACGGACTTCCTGCCCGTGAAAATTAAAAATTTCGTTCATAATGTCCCTCTTCTTACTTTTCCTAGTGTTAAAATAGTTTCCCAAACATCTAGTCCCTCAAGACTATCGATCATCATCTGACTAAGTTGGTGATTTTTCTTCTGCCAATTCAGTATTATTTTTGCTTGCATGTATGGACCTCTCAGTGATTTCTCCAAGGATTCTCAATTCCTAGAACATCTGTGACTTTTTCTTTCACATAATCACTTCCTTTGCCATATTTCAGTAGCTCTGAAATAACTGATGATGATACAGATACTTGTTTTGCCAATTCGGCTTGAGTCATATCCATCTCAATCAAGCGAGTTTTGATTTTAGCCTTGATTATCTTTAGTTCTTTACTCATCTTCTTCCTTTCTATATTTCTCTGCTTCTTTTGAAATTTTCAAAAGCATTGAAAGTCCCCCAACTACTCCATCTAGATACCCTCGTCCATAATCTGTCGCTAAGAGTTCCAATAATTCTTTCAGGTCTTCTTCGTTCATCCCTGACCTCCTTTTAAAAAATTATCTAAAAAGTTAGCGAATTTCTTGACAAAAAACAATCTATAGTTTAGAATTTAATCATAGAGAAAAGACCTACTAAAAGTAAGTTTCTACCTAGAAAACGGACGCCAATCAGTTTCATTAGGCTTTATTTTTTAGTTGTCTTATTCGCTAACTCTTTAGCTTACAAATAATATTCTAAACTATAGATTGTGTTTTGTCAATAGATTTACAATCAAAAGTTTAAATATTTTTTGTCATGCATTAGAAAGGTTGATAAATCAATGTTTTCTTTGTTCGAAAAAATAAAAGAACTTTGCCAAAATCGTGGAATTTCTATAAATTCTCTTGAAGAAACATTAGGATATAGTAGAAATACAATCTATAGTATGAAAAACAAAAAACCAAATGCTGAACGTCTTCAAGAAATTGCTGACTACTTCAACGTTTCCACGGACTATCTGCTAGGACGTACGGATAATCCTGCTATCGCTGGTGATTCAAAAGAGTATATCTGGCAAGGGAAGACCCTGAACGTTGAAGAAATGGCATCTAATGTCATGATGTTTGGTGGCCGAGAATTAACAGATGAAAAGAAGAAAATCATCCAGTCTATCATTGAAGGTTATCTCAAAGAAGCTGGTGATTAGAGGTACTGCTTAGTGACCGAAAAAGAAATTATAAGTCATTTTCAGGTTCGCATTGTCGATTTTGACGGTGAGCTAATACCTGATGAACTTGGATTTTACGAAAAAGAAACCAACACAGCTTTCTTATCTAATAAACTCAGCAAACAAGAGAGAGTTAAGGTACTACTGCATGAACTCGGACACAAAGACCACACACGCTCAGAGTACCAGAACGCTCGCCTACGCTGTGAAAACGAAGCTGATAGGAATATGATCCATCATCTCGTAAAAGATGCACTAGAAAGCTTAGACGACCCCACAGAGTTTGATTACCTCAAATTCATGTCTTACTACAATCTAAAAACCATGACAAATGAAATCATGGTAAAAGAGGAATATAAGTCACTAGTTGGATAAAGGAGAAAGTTATGAAAATAGGAATGAGAAAACCAAGTCTGACCAGAAGTTTAAAAGCTAGAACTACTAGTAAATGGAAAAGACAGGCTAAAAAAGCCCTTATCCCTGGCTATGGTAAGAAAGGGATGGGATGGGTTAAAAATCCAAAGAAAGCCATGTATAACAAGATTTATCATAAGACAACCTTTGGACTTTCGGATTTGTTTAAATCATCCAAAAAGAGAAAGAAGAAAGTGGTCAACAACAAACAGCAATCTATTCTTGCCTCTAACGGCAAAAAGCAATACACAGCAAAAGATTACAAAGATACAGCGCTAGTTTTTCTAGTAATTTCTCTAATACTACTTTTTCTAATTCCACCATTCGGAGTCATACTTTTGCTCCTTGGTTTCATAATGTTTTTGACCGGCCATTTCACTGCAAAACAAGAAAAAAAGACAAAGAAAAAGAAACAGATAGAGAATTATAGCGGTCCTAGTGTTGATAAGATCGTTTTCCATGATGATTTCTTGTTGATGGGGACAAATTATCATAAAGAAGAGGCTGAGCTTGCTGCTGATTTTCTTTCTGGAGGGATCCACTATTTCGGAAAAGATAATAAGAGTTTAAAATCTTATATGCTTGAAACATATAAAACAGTTTATAAATACAATAAATTAAAAACAGTAGATGTTCATCTACTGCCTGAACCATCAAACCCTCATGATAAAAATGCTGTCAAGGTTTTAGTGAATAATATCTTTGTCGGATACTTACCAGCTATGATTGCAACACAAGTTTCATCCTACATTTCTAATCCAAATTACAGATATGATGCAATCCTTACAGGTAGAGGAGGACCATATAAAACCCTCAATATCGAAACTGAGAGAGTCGTTTCTCGTAAAAGTGACTTAACTTACTATTTAGATTTAACAGTATGGCGTCTCGCTAAAAAATAAAAAAATCCCCACGCTCTCCGACGGCAATCTTTGAGTGTGAGGTTTCAACCTTCCACCTAGCAAGCAATGGAAAGAATGATAAAAAAATACAACTATAGTTTATCATAAGTTCTACACCTTTTCAACTATGCGGGCAAGCAATCGAAAAGAAAGGACTTTTTTATGATAAAAAAATATATTACAAAAAAAGGAGAGACTAGATATCTCTTTCAAACATATCTGGGCATAGACCCCGCCACTGGAAAAGAAAAACGCACTACACGCCGTGGTTTTAAAACCATTAAAGAGGCAAAATCTGCCGAACGTGACCTTCTCTTAGATGTTGAAGAAAATGGTTTTTCAAACAATGAAGATTTCCAGAATCCTACTTTCGCTGAAGTCGCTGAGTTGTGGCTTGATAGCTATAAGAGCACTGTAAAGCCAACGACCTATCAGAATGTTAAGAAGAAACTTGATGTTATGATTGACTTGTATTTTACAGATATGAAAATCCAGCAGATCAGTGTAGCTTATTGTCAAAAGGTTGCTATCCAGTTAAGCAATCGCTATATCCTCTATGCCAATTACTACTCTGTCATCAGCCGTATTTTCAAGTATGCCATTTCTATTGACATTATTAAGTCAAATCCCTTAGATAAGATTATCAAGCCTAAAAATAGGCCTTTAAAGGGCAAAGAAAACTACTATACAAAGCAGGAGCTAACCGAGTTCCTTAAAGTTTACAAAGCAAATTGTAAGCCTGTAGACTATACCTTTTTTCACTTACTTGCTTTTTCTGGATTGAGAACTGGAGAGGCTATTGGACTCATGTGGTCAGATGTTGACTTTAAAAATAAATTATTAAGCATTTCTCGGACAGCTGTCGTAATTGGTGACAAGCAAACTGTTCAGGATCCTAAAACCAAAAGGAGTAAGAGGGTTATCACCTTAGATGATGAAACTCTGAATGTATTAAAACTCTGGAAACGTCAGCAAATAAAAGAATATTTTCAGGCTAGTGTGCCTTATAATCATGATTCAAATTATATCTTTACGAATGACATAGGAGGATGGCTTTTGGCTGCAACTATGAAAGTGAAACTTTTAAGATTCTTTCGTAAACACAATAATCTTAAAAAAATTTCGCCTCACGGATTTAGACATACACACGCTTCTCTCTTATTTGAAGCTGGTGTTACAGCCAAAATTATTTCGGACAGATTAGGTCATAATAATGTTCAAACTACCCTTGATATGTATACCCACATCAACGATAATCAACGTGTTGAAGTCGTTAATCAGCTCATGGATTTCATCCGCTCCAGCTAAAAGTAGTGTCGTATTCAATCTCGTATTCACTTTTGGTTGACATGCTAGAAACCCACTGATTTCAAACGATTAGCAAGCTATGTACTATTTATGGTATAATGAGAGAATGAAATACCCAAAAATTGATTTAAAAACCATTCGTCTGCAGGCCAGACAATTTCAGACTGAAAATCCCCGCCTCTTTCTCGTCTATCTCTTACCGAGCATGCTGGTCATCTTGTCTGGCTTCCTTAATCCCTTAAAGCGTATCAACGAGGCTATTTTAGAACAATCCTTTTTAAGTGTGTTTGGCCATGTATTCCAAGCCTACCTTTTTCCTCTATTAGTCTCCTTTATCGGAACAATACTTCTAACCAGTTCAGTTTATACAACTCTGAAACTCATCAAGAATCCAGATACAGAACTATCCGTCAAAAATAGTCTGGCTCTATTTAACGAAGAGCACTTTTCACAAACCTTTTTGACTCTCCTTCTCAAACGCTTCTATCTCTTTTTATGGAGCATTCCTAGTTTACTTGGTATTTACTTCCTCTTTTACAGTAGCTTTTTAGTCAAGAAATTCGTTGCCATCCATCCTGAATTTCCCAATCTGGATCTCACGTCAGTTGAAACTGAGCGTTTCCTCATGACCTTTGGTCTTTACTTTCTAGCAAGTATCCTCTTGATGATTGTCGGAAATAGTCTCTATATCCCACAATACTATGCCTATTCACAGGTAGAATTTCTCCTCTGTGACACCCTAGACTTAGGACAAGCCAAACCAGGACAAATCCTAAAAACCAGCCGTTTCCTGATGAAAGGCTATAAATTTCAGCGCTTTATTCTAGACCTACAACTCCTTCCTTGGTACTTCCTCAATTGGATTACCTTTGGAATTGCTAGTTTCTCACTCCTACCCTACATTCAAATCAATAAAATAATTTTTTACCGAGCAGTACTGGCTCGAAAACGTCCAAAAGCTTGAAGGTGATCCCTCAAGCTTTTTTCTATCAATGAGTTTCTCCGCCTACCAACTTGAGATCCTGATCCCCATGTTCGATAATGGCGCTGATTGCTGCTTCTATCCCTCGCCTAATATCCACTAAACTCATAGCTGGAGTAGTAGGCCGATTCACCACCTGTTCCATCATATAAGGAATATGCATAAAACCTGCCTTAACATGTGGAAATTTTTTTTCTACCAAATAGAGGGCCTGATACATCAAATGATTGCAGACAAAAGTACCTGCCGTATTGGAAACAGAGGCCGGCAATCCCTCTTTTTTTATAGCTTGAACCATCGCTTTAATCGGCAAACTGCTAAAGTAGGCCGAAGCACCGTCTTGACGAATAGAACGGTCAATCGGTTGATTACCTTCGTTATCCGGGATGCGTGCATCGTCTTGATTAATGGCCACTCGTTCAGGCGTCAAACTAGATCTTCCACCTGCTTGGCCAATACAAAGGACAAAGTCAGGTTGATAACGGTTTATCTCTTCTTCCAATACTTGGGCCGATTTGTGAAAGACTGTCGGCACTTCTAGCCAACGGACCTCAGCGCCATGGATTTCAGCTGGTAAACCTTTAACGGCCTCCAAAGCTGGATTGACCTTTTCCCCTCCAAAGGGTTCAAAACCTGTCACTAATACTTTCATTTCTAACTCCTCAAAACCAATTCAATGAGACTTTTTTCTTAAAAACAAGTATAACATATTTCCCTTATTCTGGAGTTGAAAAGGACTAGCGAGATTAGAATCGACCTTCAAATTTATTTAAAAAGGAAAATGCTAATCAAGGCTAAAATAGCTGGCCCACCTTGCTTCAAAATAATTTTCTTATCTGCTGTAAGAGAACCATAAGCCGCAGCCCCAATCACAAATAAGACAAAAATAGTCACAATTTCTAAATTCTGTGAGAAATAAATGCCATACAAGAGAAAGACTCCTAGCAGAGCATTATAAATCCCTTGATTTTTAAACAATGAACTTACTTACGGACGAGCCAATTCTTCATTGTCCATGTTAAAGACACGACTAGTCGCTTCTGATTGCGTTGCAATAACTTTCCAAATAAAAAATGTAAAAATGCTCCAAAGCAACGATTGTTGCTAAAATAATTGTAGTAATTGACATCTATTTCTCCTTAAATTTCTATATTTTCAATATCCAAAACCAATTTGTTTAATAAACGGCTGAGTTCTGTTCTTTCAGACTCTGTTAAGATACTTTCCATCTCTTCCTTAACCTTGATATGTTGCAGAGGGGGATTCACCACTAACTGCTCCTTGGCATATCTCGTAGCCTCTACCAACACTTCTCGCTGATTTTCAGGATTGCGATGACGCTCCACTAAACCTTCCTTTTCTAAAATCTTGAAATGTCGTGTCAAGGCGGCCTGATCAATCTTCAAACGCTCCTGAACCGCTATTTGATTACAGGGAGAATTCTCCAGCAAAAATAATAAAATCTGATACCGTGTCAAACTAATCCCAAGTCTTTTTTCAAACAATTGCGTACTCGCTTGCTCAGACAAGCGGAGTTGATAAAGTAAATCTTGAATCTCTAGCATTTCTTTCTTCTTTTAATTGATTCATCAATAGTTGATTAATCAAGTATGATATAAAGTAAAATAGATTACAAGAATGTTGCTTAAACCATTACAAAACACTAACTTCCCAATCAAATTGACAAATAAAAAACGAACGAGACTCGCTTCCTATCACGAAAGCTAGATCTCATTCGTCAAAATGATATTACAAAGTCTGGTTTATCCATTCATTGAAACGTGAACGTGATCATAGTGGTTTTCTGTCACGCTACCACGGTCTGGCATTGGGTTCCAAGTATTAGCTGGCCCATATTTACTATCGAATGGAGCATAGAAACGTTGTTTCCAGATGATGTAACTAATTCCTCGGCTGGCCATATTTTGAACAGCGTATTCCGCAATCTTATCTCCTAGTTCTGAGCTTTCTGGTACCATAAAATCGATAGCCAAACCTTTTCCGTGATCTCCACTGTCTCCTGGACGATAACCACTAAAGGATGTAATACCAAACAAGTTAGCAATTTCTTCTTTAAAGGCAGCTGTTTGTGGTTGAAGGCCTGCATTTTCAGATTTCGCAACTGCCAGTCCAGCATAATCGGGCGCAGCTGGAGCTGCGTAAGTTGTTGAAACTGTTTTCTTCTCTTCTGGTTGATAAGTAGAAACTGCTGTTGTAGCTTCTTTTGATGAGACTTCTTTTGCTTCTTCTGAACTTGTTGCAGTTGTTTCGGTTGCTTTTTCTTCTACTGGAGTTGTAGTTGTTTCCACTGTTGAAGCAGCTTGAGGGCTGGCTTGTGTTTCCTGCTTCTCAGCTGGCGTCGTTGCCTGAGAAACTGCTTCTGCAACTGCACTGCTTGTTTCGGCTGTTTGCTCCGCTGACGTTGAAGTATTTGTAGATGGTGCCACTTCTTCTGCAGTAGCAATTTTCTCTGCAACTTCTGAACTTGATGCCACTTCTTTTGGAGCTTCTGCAATCGGTTGAGAAAGGTCTGCAACCTGAACAGTTTGATCATCTACGGTCACTTGATTGGTTGTCAAATCTGCTGTCGCAGTTGTCACTTCCTCACTAGAATCTGCTTGAGGTGTTTGGATTTCAACTTCTGTTACCTCTTCTGCTTCATTGACAGTCGTTGTCAAAACAGTTTCTGGGAAAATCAAGTCCATATTGGTGATTTTATTCAAATTCGCAAGAACTGTGACATCTACACCCAAGGCTTCTGCAATGGTGCTCAAGGTATCACCATACTGAACGGTATAACTTGTTTTGTTGTCCGTTTTAGTCAAATCGTTTTGGATTTGCTCAACACTACGTGCAGCCCAAAGAACTTCTTCTGCTTGAGTTGCCAATACTGGAGCAAATGACAAGGTTACTGTTGAGGCTAATAATATTCTTTTCTTCATTCTTTCAAATTCCTTTCAAATGAGTACCTGTCTATCATAACACAAAAAATGCAGAAAAAAAGCCCTCTCGGGCCTATTTAACAGAACTGTCCATTCCTTGTAACAAACTCGGTTACTTGAAATAGTTTGTTAGGTCTCTGTCACAAAACTGACACAATCTTTTTATCGCACAGCCTCAAAAATATGGAAAATATCTGCTAACCCTTGAATCCTGTGATTGCCTTCATAAGACGATTCTAAAAAGTTGATACTTTGAATTCTACTATTCTGGGCAAATTCCACATCCAGAATTCGATCCCCTATATAATAGGTGTTATCAGGATTCAGCTGATACTTGTCTAGCAAATATATAGCCGCTTCTGGACTTGGCTTCCGCGCAAAACCACTCTGACTGGTTAAAATCTCTGTGAAATAGAATTCCAACCCCAAGTCTCTGAGAATAGCAAAAGCATTATCTCCCTTATGAGTGTAGACAAACTGTTGAATTCCTACTTGGTCTGCCCAAGACAACACTTCACGCGCACCTGACATCAAAACTACCTGAGCATTCTTCTCAGCCAGACTTTGGGCACGCACTTGATTTAGCACTTCCACATCCAGTTTTTTCTCTTCTGCCACCTGCACAAGTAAATCCTGAACAGAATACTTGAGAATAAACTCTCTTACCTTTTCCTTATCATAAGGAATAGCAAACTGACCAAAAGTCTCCTCAATCCCTGATAAAATCGCTTCGTAGGAGTCTAATAATGTCCCGTCTAAATCCCAAATAAAAGCTGTTTTTTGCATTTTCTATCCTTTCAAGCTCATATAACGCTGGTAACGATAGCGTAGAAATATCCAGCGAAAACCATTATCCAAAAGGGTTCCGGCCCAAATACCGGGCAAACCCCAACCAAGCACAATCCCCATCAGATATCCTATTCCAATGCGGATACACCACATTCCTATACTTGTCGCATAAAAGGGAAGCCGAGCATTGCCCAAACCCTGCCAAACTGCTGTATAGATGACTGTTCCTGTCGTCATAGGGGTTCCAAGTAGTGAAAATAGTGTCACTAGAACACTAGCCTCAACCGCTAGAGGATCTGTCGTATAGAGATGAGTTAATGGTATACCCAAAGCATAGATACTGAAGGTCAAGGGTAACATGAGGACCAGAGAAAGCCAAAAGGTTTGCTTTCTCAAACTAGCGACTCTTTCCCAATTATTCTCTCCAACTGCTCGAGCCACTTGCATGACTGTTGCTGTAGCCACACCAAAGGCAGGCATGTAGTTAAACTGGGTCAAGACTTCTCCGACCGCATTTCCCGCCACTGCCTCCGTTCCAAAAGAAACGACCAAGGCAATGATAACGACATCTCCAGCTCGCATCATGAGCCGCTCTCCAGCTGCTGGTATTGCCAAAGTCAGTAAGTCTTTATCCAGTCCAAAAGTTGGCTTCGCATAAGGAAGTTTTAATTGTAACCATAAAATCACAAGACCAACCAAGCGAGACAGAACTGTCCCCCAAGCAACACCAGCTATCCCCATATCCAGAACAAAAATAGCTAGACTTGAAAAAAGAATATTCAAGGCATTAGATAAAAAACTAACATAAAGAGGTAAACGTGGATTATGCGTTGCACGAATCAAAGCTCCCAGACTAGTCATTAAACCTAAGAGAACAATCGATCCGCCCACCAAAGATAGGTAGAGTCCACCACTCTCAGCTACATCTCTCTCCGTCCCCAAAAGTCCTATCATCTCTTGACCAGCGAAGATGGACAAAACTCCTAAAAGGAAACTTAATAGTAAGGTAATCTTCAACGCCTCAGTCACATGATAGGCTAACTTCGACTGATCCTTCTGCCCCAAACTTTTTGAAATAACACTGGAAATAGCAGCTCCCAGAGCGATGAAAATCGCCTGGTAAATCGTGATAATATTGCCAGCTACTGATACACCCGAAATAGCTATCAAGCCCAAGTGAGCGACCAGATAACTGTCCACCATCCCCATGAGCATCTGCAAAAAGTTTTCGCCCATAGCTGGCAAAGCAATATTAAGAATTTCTTTATTTTTCTTAAACAATCCTTCCTCCTGATGAAAAGAAACTCAGTTGGTTTCCCAACCGAGTTTACTCCCTCTGTCTTAAAGTCCTAGATAAGCCTCAACCGCTGCTTGCATATCAGCAGCTGCTACTGTTGTCTTGTGACGAACAGGAGCTGTCTCAAGCCCATCAACTGCAGGTGGCACAACTACTCCTGAGACTTCATGTAATTGAGCCAAGGCTTCAAAGTCAGTTAAGCCAACTTTCCCCGTTACAGCTTCTACTGCAACTACCGGGAACTTGTATGGACTAGCTGTTGAAGCAATCACTGTCTTAGTCGCATCGCCAGTAGCAGCTTGGTATTTCTTATAAACTGCTGAGGCGACCGCCGTATGTGGATCCTCGATATAAGAATCTGACTCATAAACATGCTTGATTTCTGCCGCTGTTTCTTCCTCAGTCGCATACTCTGCTGCAAAGAGGCCCAAAATCTCTGTATCAAAATTAGTCAACTCATATTGACCTTGGCTATTCAAGGCAGTCATGAGTTCAGCTGTTTTAACCGCATCATTACCCAAAAGATGGAAAATCAAACGCTCCAAGTTTGAAGATACCAAAATATCCATAGATGGACTAGTTGTCACCTTAAACTCACGTTTCTTATCGTAAACACGTGTCTTGAAGAAGTCTGTCAAAACATTGTTGTCATTTGAAGCACAGATCAATTTACCTACTGGAAGACCGATTTGTTTAGCATAAAAGGCAGCCAATATATTTCCAAAGTTTCCTGTTGGTACTGTGAAGTTGACCTTATCACCAGCTACAATCTCACCAGTCTTGACCAACTGAGCGTAAGCATAAACATAATAAACAATTTGTGGTACCAAACGGCCAATGTTCATAGAGTTAGCTGACGAAAATTGCAACTTGTTTGCCGCTAATTTTTCACGAAGAGCCACATCGTTAAACATATGCTTCACATTTGTTTGGGCATCATCAAAGTTACCATCAATAGCGATAACATGAGTATTGTCGCCAGTCTGAGTGGTCATTTGCAACTCTTGAACCTTGCTGACACCATCCTTTGGATAAAAGACGATAATCTCAGTTCCAGGCACATCCGCAAACCCTGCCATAGCAGCTTTCCCAGTATCACCAGATGTCGCTGTCAAGATGACAATCTTGTTCTCCAAACCATGTTTCTTAGCAGCTGTTGTCATAAAGTATGGCAAGATAGACAAGGCCATATCCTTAAAGGCAATCGTTGAACCATGGAAAAGTTCCAAGTTATATTGGCCGTCTAATTTCACTAATGGCGCGATAGCTGGAGTATCAAATTTGCTATCGTAAGCATTGTTGATACAGTAGTCCAACTCCTCAGCTGTAAAGTCATCTAAAAATGCTGACAAAACTAACTTAGCCACTTCTTGGTAAGAAGCATCTTTCAATTTGTCAAAGTCCAAATCTACCTTTGGATAAGTAAGCGGTGTAAACAAACCACCGTCCGTCGCCAAACCTTGCAAAATTGCTTGGCTAGCAGTTACTGTATTGTTGGCATCACGCGTTGATTGATAAACTAATGTCATTACTCTCTATCCTTTATCTATAGTCTCTTCCATTATATCATGATTTTTCAGAAAATTCTCCCTTTATAAGAGAAATTATAGTCCCAATTCTTCTTTCAAAGGCTGTAAATAGATCGTTTCTTGCTTATTTCGCATCTCCAGTCCTTCCTCAGCTAGCAGGAGTAAGTCTTTGGAAAATTCAATAATCGCAGTTTCTTCCTCACCTGTAAGCTTCTTCTTAGAAAATTGTCGTCTTAAAAACTTGTAATTACGACCAAATGCTTCAAAGAAAGATGCTGTTTCTAAGTAAGCTTCTAACTTATCTAAATTAACCAACAATCCTAAATGAAAAGCTGCTGAAGCGAAGGTTCTATCTAGAGGTTGAGTACACACACTACGAAACTCAACTGTTCCGCGAGTCGTTAAGTCTTGGTACTGATAACTACGATGAGTTTCAAAATCCTTCTCTTGAGGGTAAATAAGAATCTCATCCCCATTAAGAGCATATGCTTGGATTTCAGATGTAGCTAAATAGTCCCTAGCCTGAATCGGATAAAAATAATATGTTTGTCCATCACGTTCCGCAGTAAAAATTGCAGAATGATCTAGATAATCAAAAAAATCATCCTCATCTTTAAAGAGTCTAGCATTGACACCAACATTCTCTGGATAGATACCATGCATCGATTCTTCCCAGAAAATATCTCTTGAGATTTTTGTATCCCAATCCGCACCTGTAAACTCAGAATTGGCAAATAAATAAGCCTTAACTGCTTCAATTTGGGTAAAAGCATTAATCACTCGTAAGTAGTTAGACTTTGAAACATCCAACTGAACCTGACTCCCACAAATAAACGCTCCGTATTCAGGGAAATGATGTAAGTCTGACTCAGTCACATTGCAACTCAAATTCAAATAATCCATCAACATCTGATAGCGTGGATAAGCCACTGGACAATTCTCATTTTTATCCCAGTTGGGATGAATACCACAGCCAACAATAGCATGATTTGATTCAGCTAACTTTTTCTGAATCACATCCATATAATTGTTAAAACGATTTTCGACCTCTTGAATCGTTTCAGCCTTGCCAAATGCAAACTCAATCGTAGTATAGGAAACTTCAAATAAAATAGCATCCTGACTTACTGGATCTACTAACTGGATAGGATACCCAAAATCATCAACCTTTTCTACAGTTAAATCCAAATCAGAAACTAGATATCCAAATAAATGCTTGATAACTTCAACATCTGTAGCATCCTCTTCCAAGTTTACAACAGGATATTCCAGCTCAATCCCAACAAACAATTCAGGATTTTCTTTAATATTTTTCAAATACCGATGTTTTAATAAATCGATAGAACGAGACATACTTCCCTACACTTTCATAATAAAATTTGAATAACTATTATTATACCAAAAATAATATAAAAAGGAACGAAGATATACCACGTTCCTTAACTCTATACTATACCGGCGGCCGGGGTCGAACCGGCACGTCCTTGCGGACACTGGATTTTGAGTCCAGCGCGTCTGCCAATTCCGCCACGCCGGCAAATAGTAACTGGGGTAGCTGGATTCGAACCAACGCATGAGGGAGTCAAAGTCCCTTGCCTTACCGCTTGGCTATACCCCAATAATATAAATAGGCGAGTGATGGGGATCGAACCCACGCATGCCAGAGCCACAATCTGGTGTGTTAACCACTTCACCACACCCGCCATAATTCTATTAACACGGGCAGTAGGAATTGAACCCACACTGAAGGTTTTGGAGACCTTAGTTCTACCTTTAAACTATGCCCGTAAAATGGAAGGGGAGGGATTCGAACCCCCGAACCCGAAGGAGCGGATTTACAGTCCGCCGCGTTTAGCCTCTTCGCTACCCTTCCAAAATATATAAATGGCGCGAGACGGAATCGAACCGCCGACACATGGAGCTTCAATCCATTGCTCTACCAACTGAGCTACCGAGCCTTATTGCGGGAGCAGGATTTGAACCTACGACCTTCGGGTTATGAGCCCGACGAGCTACCGAGCTGCTCCATCCCGCGTTAATACAAAAGGAGGATGTGGGATTCGAACCCACGCACGCTTTTACACGCCTGACGGTTTTCAAGACCGTTCCCTTCAGCCGGACTTGGGTAATCCTCCAAAATAGTCCGTACGGGATTCGAACCCGTGTTACCGCCGTGAAAAGGCGGTGTCTTAACCCCTTGACCAACGGACCAAACTTTATGGGCACGAGTGGACTCGAACCACCGACCTCACGCTTATCAGGCGTGCGCTCTAACCACCTGAGCTACGCGCCCAAGTTAAAAACTTGGTAATTTGAACAAAGTTCAAAGCGGGTGACGAGAATCGAACTCGCGACAACAGCTTGGAAGGCTGTAGTTTTACCACTAAACTACACCCGCTTAAATGGGAGTTAACGGGATCGAACCGCTGACCCTCTGCTTGTAAGGCAGATGCTCTC
>NZ_CAUQTU010000016.1:0-33097 GCF_963521255.1 uncultured Streptococcus sp.
CAACCTCAAAACAGTGTTTTGAGCAGCCTGCGGCTAGTTTCCTAGTTTGCTCTTTGATTTTCATTGAGTATTATTTCTCTCTTTATGACGTTCATAAGCCTTGAGCTGGCGCTGCAGTTCCTTTTTAATCGCGGGTTCTGGAGCATATTTTTCTTCCCAATCATCTGGTTTTAAGATTTTATGGGTCACTGGATCAAAATGAGCCTTGCCATCTGGGAAAATTTTCCCCATATTGGCCTGATGAACAATATCAAAAATACGTTCTGGGTCCACTCCCATCAAGACAAAACTACCGTATGTAAAGTAAAGCGTATCAATCAAGGCATCCACCTGCCCCACCAAATCTTGCTGAGCAGGCGTCTTCTTGGCTACCTTATCTGCTGCCTTATCAAGAGCTTGATGAAGTTGCGATAGAGCTTGACTAAAATCCTCTTCAGAAATACTAGCAGCTCGAACAAACTCCACCAATTCTTCTATTTTAAAACCAGCCCTGTGGGTTGCACCTTCCAAATCCCAAGCTCGAGGTTCTTCTTGGGTTCGTTCATCCATCATATGGTGGAAGGTCTTGACCTTATTGAAATGATAGTCACGGCTGACAAAGACTTTTTCTGAAGCCAGAACACCAAAATGTTCCAAGGCCTTGTGGATTCCGTCTTGCTGATTACTAGTGGTGATGTGCTTGGCAACTTCCTTGACACTGCTACTACCATTTCCCATAGCGACCGACATACCGACACCCGCCAGCATTTCTAGGTCGTTATCTGAGTCACCAAAGGCCATGACTTGGTTGAGATCAAAACCATATTCTTTCCCAACTCGTCGAATGCCTTCCAATTTAGAGTTTCCTTGATTGATGACATCTGCTGCAAAAGGATTGCTACGTGTCAATTTCAAGTCTTCAAAATCAGCCGCCGCCTTCTCAGATTCTTCTGGCGTCATCAGCATCAAGACTTGGTAGATAGGCTGATTCATTAGATCAAGTAGGTCTTCTTCCTTTTGGGGAACAACCTTGCTGACCATACGATTAAAGGAATGACTCACTGTCCGAGTTAAAACAGAGGGAACGAAGCGACTGATTCGTTGGGAAAAAGAACCCAAACCAAAGGACATGATTTTAGAACCCAGCATAGCATCCTTGGTCCCTAGGGCAATCTCCTTGCCCTCTTTTTTAGCATACGTAATAAGCTGGCGCAAATGTAACTTGGAAATCGGGCTCGTGAACAAGACTCTGTCTTTATTAAAGATATACTGGCCATTGTAGGTTACCGCAAAGTCCAGGTCCAAATCGTCCATCAATTCCTTAACAAAAAAAGGTCCTCGTCCTGTCGCTACACCGACAAGCACCCCTTGTTCTTTGACAATCTTAATCGCGTCCTTAGTGGATTTCAAAACACTCTTGCGATCGTTGACCAAGGTTCCATCGATATCAAAAAAAACAGCTTTGACTTCCATCCTATCCCAATCTCCCCTTTTGTGATACAATGATTATACCACATTTCAGAAAGAGTGAGTAAATCATGCCTAAGAAAATCCTTGTTTTACATACGGGTGGAACTATTTCCATGCAGACCGATGCTTCTGGCGCTGTTGTGACAAGTTCAGATAATCCCATGAACCATGTGTCCAATCCCCTCGAAGGAATCCAAGTCCACGCCTTAGATTTTTTTAACCTGCCAAGCCCTCATATCAAACCCAAGCATATGCTGGCCCTCTACCAAAAAATCAAAGAGGAAGCAGATAACTACGATGGTGTTGTGATCACACACGGAACCGATACTTTAGAGGAAACAGCCTATTTCCTTGATACCATGGAAGTTCCCCACATGCCCATCGTTCTAACAGGGGCCATGCGCAGCTCCAATGAACTCGGCAGTGATGGTGTTTATAATTATCTGAGTGCTTTACGGGTGGCTAGTGATGACAAGGCTGCTGACAAAGGAGTTTTGGTTGTTATGAACGATGAAATCCACGCTGCCAAGTATGTCACCAAAACACATACGACCAACGTCAGCACCTTCCAGACCCCAACACATGGCCCCCTTGGTCTGATTATGAAACAGGAAATACTCTACTTCAAAACAGCTGAACCCCGTGTTCGCTTTGACCTTGATCACATACAAGGTTTAGTCCCTATCATCTCTGCTTATGCTGGTATGACAGATGAGCTGATTGATATGCTGGATTTGGAACAATTGGACGGTTTGATTATCCAAGCTTTCGGTGCTGGTAATATTCCCAAAGAAACGGCTCAAAAATTAGAAAGCCTTCTGCAAAAAGGAATCCCAGTCGCTCTGGTATCACGATGCTTTAACGGTATCGCTGAGCCTGTTTATGCCTACCAAGGTGGGGGCGTGCAGTTGCAAAAGGCAGGTGTTTTCTTTGTCAAAGAACTTAACGCCCAAAAAGCTCGCTTGAAACTCCTCATTGCCCTCAATGCCGGACTAACAGGACAGGCTTTGAAAGACTATATGGAAGGCTAAGTCTCTTCTCCAGAAAGCAAAATCAGGAAATCTTCACGATTCCCTGATTTTTTCTATTTACGTTTTCGTGTTGAGCGACGTTCTGTCAAACCATGAGGTAAGAGAACTTCACGTTCTTCCAACTCTTCCTTGTGCATAATCTTAGTCAACATACGCATGCTAATAGCACCAAGGTCATAAAGAGGTTGGGCAATAGTTGTCAAATTTGGACGGGTAAAGCGTGAGACTTGCGAATCATCACTAGTAATGATTTCAAACTCTTCTGGTACTGACACACCCTTATCAGCAAGACCGTTCAAGACACCTGCTGCCAATTCATCACCTGTTACAACTGCTGCAGTTGCATTTGATGAAATCAAGCGTTCTGCCAAGGCATAGCCATCTTCATAAGTATATTTAGACTCAAATACCAATCCTTCGCTATAAGAAATCCCTGCTTTTTTCAAGGCTTCCTTGTAGCCAACCAAACGAACCTTACCATTGATATCATCCACTAGTGGACCACTAACGAAAGCAATGCGCTCATTTTCTTTAGCAAGGTAGGTCACTGCATCAATCGTAGCTTGTTTGTAGTCAATATTGACACTTGGAAGTTGATGTTCTACATCCACTGTCCCTGCAAGAACAACTGGTGTTCTAGAGCGAGAAAACTCTGAACGAATTTTTTCAGTCAAGTGGTAACCCATAAAAATGATACCATCCACTTGCTTAGAAAACAGTGTATTGACCACCGAAACTTCCTTGTCATCATCCTCATCACTATTGGCAAGGACGATATTGTACTTGTACATTTCAGCGATATCATCAATCCCTTTAGCAAGCGTTGAAAAATAACCATTGGTAATATTTGGAATCACGACACCGACAGTGGTTGTCTTTTTACTTGCAAGACCACGCGCCACGGCATTTGGACGGTAATCCAAACGGTCAATTACCTCAAGCACTTTTTTACGGGTATTCTCTTTTACATTCTTATTGCCATTGACTACACGGCTAACCGTCGCCATTGAAACTCCGGCTTCACGGGCGACATCATAAATCGTTACTGTATCGTCTGTATTCATTCCATTTCCTTTCTATATCATACCTCACGAGACTCCAAAAAAGAGACGGTATGAAAATTTCGTTTTCATGATTCTACTTATTCCATTTTATCACTATTTGTAAACACTTTCAAGCATTTTTTGAAGATTGTTTGAAAAAAATTTCATAGAAAACTATGTTTATAAAGAAAAAATCACCTTTTCTTGATTTTTAATCCTATTTGCTGTATGATAAGGGAAAAGAAAGGAGGCAAAGATATGGCTTTTACCAATACCCACATGCGGTCGGCTAGTTTTGGCATTGTTACCAGCTTGCCTGATGATGTCATTGACTCTTTTTGGTATATTATTGACCACTTCTTAAAAAATGTCTTTGAATTGGAAGAAGAACTCGAGTTTCAATTACTCAATAACCAAGGAAAAATTACCTTTCATTTTTCAAGTCAACACCTCCCTACAGCTATTGATTTTGACTTTAACCATCCTTTCGACCCTCTTTATCCCCCAAGAGTACTGGTTTTAGAT
This sequence comes from uncultured Streptococcus sp., assembly GCF_963521255.1. Lineage (GTDB taxonomy): Bacteria > Bacillota > Bacilli > Lactobacillales > Streptococcaceae > Streptococcus. The sequence goes on from NZ_CAUQTU010000016.1 coordinate 4,049, forward strand.
ATGGACGGTAGAGAAACTATCCTCCTCCCAGAAGAAAATGACCTATTTTAATACTCAATGAAAATCAAAGAGCAAACTAGGAAGCTAGCCGCAGGCTGCTCAAAACACTGTTTTGAGGTTGTGGATGGAAGCTGACGTGGTTTGAAGAGATTTTCGAAGAGTATAAAAACTCTAGCCTTCAGTTGCAAGTGACTGAAAACTAGAGTTTTTCTATTTTTTCAAAGCATTATACAAGTTACGGATAGGTTGCTTTAATGTAGGATGGATAAAATGAGGTGCAATTTCCTGTAAGGACTCAAGGACAAAAAGGCGTTCCGCTATGTAAGGATGAGGCAAGATAAGGTCATCTATATAAATGACCTGGTCCTCCACAAAGAGCAAGTCCAAATCAATCAAACGAGGTCCCCAATGCACTTCTCGCACCCTTCCCATCTCTGACTCAATGGCTAACAAGGTCTCTAATAGCACTGGGGCAGGCAACCAGGTTTCAACCTCAACCACTTGATTAGCAAAGCTATCTTGCTCCACACCACCCCAAGGCTCCGTCGTCAAGACACTGGACTCTTTGAGAATATGGATACCTCGAGCTCGCATTTTCTCAATGGCTTGTTCCAAATTGGCTTGCTTATCTCCCATATTGCTTCCTAGGGCGATAAAGGCCCGTTGCTTACGGCGATGAATGGTTACCGAGCAAGTATCTAGCGGCAAATGCACTGGCGCCCAAGGTTTTTTCAGTTCCAGCTGAATTTCTTGGACAAGAGGATAAGCCTCAAAAGTACGTTCCACCAGTTTATAAGCTACCGTTTCAATCAAATCTTCACTCGTTTCCTGAAACCAAGTCGTCCACTGCTGACACAGTTCTCCATAATGGACAGAAGCCGTTAAATCCAAGTCTGTAGCTGCCTTGGTCATGTCATAGGATAGGATAGCTGAAACGACAAACTTCTGTCCCAATTCTTTCTCACTGGGAAAAAGACCATGATAGGCAAAAATTTCCAAATCCTTAATCTGCAGTTGATCCATAATGATTCCTTTCTAGAAAAATCCGCTTCAAGCGGATTCTTTTTATACTCAATGAAAATCAAAGTGCAAACTAGGAAGCTAGCCGCAGGCTGCTCAAAACACTGTTTTGAGGTCGCAGATGGAAGCTGACCTGGTTTGAAGAGATTTTCGAAGAGTATTATAGTCCCATTAAACGATAAGCCTGATCTCGGAGGTCCTTATCTGTTTCAAATAGACCACGAGCTACTGTCGTCAAGGTTGCAGTACCTGGTTTTCTGACACCACGCATGCTCATACACATATGTTCCGCCTCAATGACAACAAAGGCTCCTTTAGCACCTAGATACTCCATCAAGGCATCGGCCACTTCGATATTCAAACGTTCTTGAATTTGTGGCTTTTTAGAATAAACTTCAACCGTACGGGCTAGCTTAGACAAACCTGCCACACGACCATCTGGAATGTAGGCAATATGCGCTTTACCATAAAATGGCAAGAAGTGGTGCTCACACATGGTATGGAAAAAGATATCCTTTTCTACCACCATGTTATCGTCGATAATCTCAAAGGATTTTGACAAATGTTCCTCCGCTGTTTGACCAAGACCTGAAAAAATCTCTTGGTACATACGAGCGACACGAGCAGGTGTTTCCTGCAAGCCCTCGCGATTAGCGTCCTCTCCGACAGCCTCGATAATCATTTTTACAGCTGTTTCAATCTTTTGTGTATCCATTTTCATTCTTCCTCTCCATCAGATAGGCTCTCACTTGGCTCAAGAAATACAAGGAACCTGTGACAATCCTAACTGTTTGTTTCTCTTCTTTTTTATCTGTCAATTTCTGCTCTAGAAAATCCTGCCAACCTTGGTAGCTGAGATTTCTAGATTTGGCTGTCTCTTCCAGCACGCTTTCATCAGTCGCCCGACTATCGTCAAAATGTGTCAGGGTAAGCTCGGTATCTGTCATGGTCCCCAGCAAGTCCAACATATCCTCCAAGGCCTTGGTTTTGATACAAGTAAAGAGGATTTCCTTATGATAATCCGCAAAGCGTTCTTGCAAGGTTGCTACTAAAGCCTTTATGGCATGAGGATTGTGGGCCCCATCCAAAATCATCAAGGGGTCTCTCGACACAACTTCCAAACGTCCTGGCCAACTTGTTTCTTCCAGAGCTTGAGCAAGCAAATGATTGCTTGCTAGCTCTCGACCATCTTCTTGACAAAAAGTATCAAGTAAAGCTATGGCCATCCCAGCATTCTCTATCTGGTGCAAACCAAGCAAACCTGTCTGGAAGCGACCTTGTCTGAGAGAACTAGTATAATCAAAGACTTCCCCTGTCACCACACTCTTTTGATGACGAACCTGATAATCTATCCCAAATCGTATTCTTGTAGCATTTTTAGCTTCTGAAATAGAGTCAATCACTGCTAAAGCTTCTGGAGCGATACGACCTGTCACCAAGGGAATCCCTTGTTTGATAATACCAGCTTTCTGCTCTGCTATGGCTTCCAAGGTATCACCAAGTAGGGCTACATGGTCCAATCCAATGGTCGTGATACCTGTTAGAATAGGCTGGCAGACATTGGTACTATCTAAAAGTCCACCCATGCCGACTTCCATGATAGCCACATCTACTTGCTCTGAAGCAAAGTAGTCATAGGCTATGGCTGTGATAATCTCAAATTCGGTTGTCTCCTGCAAATTGGCAGCCACTTCTCCTTCAAGCAAAGACTGATAGTCTGCCATGAGGGCTTCTAGTCTAGACACTGGAATGGATTCCCCATTGATGCTAATCTGGTCTGTGTAATGAATGAGATAGGGCGAGCTGAAAACTCCAACTCTCAGCCCTAGTTTTTCTAGCATATTCTTCAAAAAAGTAATGGTAGACCCCTTGCCATTGGTCCCTCCGATATGGATGACCTTGAGTTTGAGATGGGGATTGCCACGCAAAGCTAATAGTTCCACCATGCGTTCCAAGCCAAAATGCGGTTGGTCCGTCCGGTAGTTAGCAATCCACTGATTGTTTTGAATTTCTTTCATCTTATTTATATTGTTTTAAATCTAAATTTTCCGCTTCATCAGCCAGACGAATAGCGGAGGCAATTTCAACTGCCATCCTGTGACTAGCTACGTCATGCACGCGCACCACTTCTACACCCTGTCTCGCAGCGATACTAGTTACATGAGCCGAAGCCGTATCTCGATTGCGGAAACCAAGTTCTGTCTCAGGATTGACTTCAAAACCATTTTCTTCAAGGATATTGATGACAAACCGCTTGCGCGACACTCCAAGAAAGATTGGATAGCCCTTCTGATGTAGTTTATCCAGGTCCCGCAAAAGAAGCAGATTTTCTTTCTTGGTCAGACCAAAGCCAATTCCTGGATCCAACAGGATATTTTCTTGTGCAATTCCAGCTTGATTTGCTCTCGCTAGTGCACGTTCAAAGAAAGTCTCCATCAACTCTTCGATTGGCAATTTTTCAAAGTTAGCTAACTCTTCCTCTGTAAAAGCTTGTCCAAAACCAAAATGAGGAAAGATGAGCGAGCTAGGATGCTGAGGTCGAGCCATGACTGGATTAAACATGATGACCACTTGCGCTCTCGCTTCAGCTACCACATGAGCCATTTTTTCATCACCCATTAGACCAGTGATATCATTGACTAGATTGGCACCAGCAGCCAAAGCAGCTTCTGCTACTTGACTCTTCCAAGTATCAATAGAGATGAGAACATCACTTTCCTTGCGAATAGCTTTGATCACTGGAACAACACGCTGGATTTCCTCTTCTATCTCAACATAGCTACTTCTTCCCGGCCGAGTTGATTCTCCGCCGATATCTAGCATACTAGCCCCTTCTGCTATCAATTTACGAGCCTGCTGGAGTGCCTGCTCAAGAGCAAAAAATTGACCACCGTCCGAAAAGGAGTCTGGGGTTACATTAATAATTCCGCAAATAGCTGTCTTTGCGTGATTGACTTTACTTGACATATCGGTCACTCCCTCAAGGCTTTTCACCATATTATTTCTCTATTTTACCATAAAAAGAAAAAAATGGACACGATTGCATTCATCTTTCTCCCAGTAGAAACAAGCAAGCAATTGTCAATAATCTTATACTCTTCGAAAATCAAATTCAAACCGCGTCAACGTCGCCTTGCCGTACTTAAGTACAGCCTGCGGCTAGTTTCCTAGTTTGCTCTTTGATTTTCATTGAGTATTAAATAGAAATCCCTAATGTCCGACTCATGATCACCACAAGAGCCAACAAACAGAAAAAAACTCCATTAACAATCATGTGAAGTAAGATAGACATTTCCAAACGTTGGGTCTTGTAAGCCGTCCAAGACAGAACGATCGACATAACTCCATAAATCAATAAAGAAGGTAAATTACTTGGTTGATGCAATAAAGCAAACACAATTGTACCGACTACAAATCCCAAGTTCTCCTTGCCTCGGAAAATCTTTTTAGGAACAATCCCACGACACAAGATTTCCTCACAAATCGGAGCAAGCAAGGCTAGCAAGAAGAAGCTAGAAATCAGAGAACTATTCTGAACCATATCGTTAATCTGAGACTGGTTAGCTGTTGTCGTCTCATTTGACAGTTGTAACAAGATAGAACCAAGTATATTTGAACAGATAATGACTAAATAACTTAATCCCAATCGTGCTAGGTCCTTAGCTCTAAAAAAAGAAAAATTAAAACTTGCTAATTGCGTTTTACGAGCTCCAAAAATAAATAGCACCAGAACCACAATCGAAATACCAGCGACTATCAGTCCTGACTGTAACAGTGGTACTTCATTTAAAGTTAAAATAGCAGTAACCCCTATAGGAATCTGATATAAGATTGTCGCTAGCAAGAAAACCAAAAGCCATCCTGCACGATTCAACAATTCTTTCCACATACTTTTCTCTTCCATCATTCATCTCCTAGACTTTGTATTAAAAAAAGGGGGAAATCCCCCTGGGTCATCCTATTATAGTGCCATGCTGATGTAGTTAAGGATAAACAAGGCATCCAAAATCCAAATCATGACATGAACATCTTTAGCTTGACCTTTGACAAGCTTAGTCAAAGTGTAAGTCAAGAAACCAACTGCAATCCCTTGAGTGATAGAGTAGCTGAATCCCATAAAGATAGATGTGAAGAAAGCAGGAACCGCTTCAGACATATCGTCCCAATGGATATTTTTCAAGCTAGCCAACATCATAATCCCAACGATAATCAAGATTGGAGCTGTAGCGGCTGTTGGTACAATCGCTAGAAGTGGGCTAAAGAAGCTTGAGATCGCAAAACAGATTGCCACGACCAAGGCTGTCAAACCAGTACGTCCACCTGCACCAATACCAGCAGCAGACTCAACATAAGTCGTTACGTTTGAAGTACCAGCTACTGCACCAATTGTTGTAGCAATTAAATCAGAATAAAGAGCTTTGTCCAATTTAACTGATTCCTTGTTTTCACCTTTAGAAGCAATGATTCCAACCTTTTCACCAGTACCAATTAGAGTACCAATTGTATCGAAAATATCTGTTAACGAGAAGGCCAGAATAGCCATAAGAGTCTCAGGTAAGCGAGCTGTATCTGAAATCAAAGCTCCTAAACCTTCTGAACCAAGAGCTGCACCAAAAATTTTCTTCAAATCTTCTACCGCAGCACCCAAGTGATTATTTGAAAAATCAATGCTAGAAATATTAACTAAACCTACTGCAATTGCAAGAACTGTTGTTGTTAAGATAGAAAGGATAATCCCTCCCTTAATGCCTTTGATGACAAAGAAGATAGTAATGGCAAGTCCTGCAAGAGCTACCAAAACAGCTGGGTTATTAAAGTCAACCAATCCTGGAACCGCTGAAGAGTTTGCTGCAATCGTTGCTTGAGCTTTGTCAGCACCTTCTCCTATAACAGTATAGTTACCTGGATCAATCGTAAATTTCAAAAGTCCAGCATTCTTAATCCCTACGTAGGCAAGGAAGACACCGATACCTGCTGAAATAGCTGAACGAAGAGCATTCGGAATGGATTCAATGATCATTTTGCGTACATTTGTCAAAGTAATAATCAATGAAATAATACCACAAATGAAGACCATAGCCAAAGCTTCTTGCCAAGAATAACCAAGTCCAAAGACAACTGTAAAGGTAAAGAAAGCATTCAGTCCCATACCTGGTGCTTGGGCATATGGTAAGTTAGCATAAAAAGCCATCATAAGGGTTCCTACCACAGAACCAATAATCGTTGCGAGGAAAACACCCTGAGCAGGCATTCCTGTTTGCGAAAGAATTTGTGGGTTTACAAAGAGAATATAGCTCATTGCAAAGAAAGTTGTTAAACCAGCGAGAACCTCTGTACGAACGTCTGTACCGTTCTCTTTTAGTTTAAATAATTTGTCCATTATCAATCTCCTTTTAATTTTTACGAACAATAGTAGAATTATATCATTTATCATTCACTTTTTCAATATATTTGTTTAATTTATTTAAGAATTTGATACAATTTCATTTTTTGTTTCGAATCTGCTTTTCTAGCTGCTTTTTGTTATAATAGTAGACATCTTATCTGAAAAGACACTAGAAAGGTTCATATGACGAAGAAAATTATTGCAGTTGACCTAGATGGAACCCTGCTCAACTCAGACAGTCAGATTTCTGACTTTACCAAAGAAACCATTAAAAAAGTTGCTGAAAAAGGCCATCAGATTATTATTACGACAGGTCGCCCTTACCGCATGTCAAAAGATTTCTATCGCGAGCTAGGCCTAAACACTCCTATGATTAACTTCAACGGCTCCCTTACTCATTTACCAGACCAAGTTTGGGACTTTGAAAAGTGTTTGACTGTAGACAAAAAATATCTTTTAGACATGGTTCAACGTTCTGAGGATATTCAAGCAGATTTTATCGCTGGAGAATACCGTAAAAAATTCTACATTACAAATCCTAATGAAGAAATTGCCAATCCCAAACTATTTGGCGTAGAAGCTTTCCGGCCTGAAGATCAATTTCAACCTGAGTTGGTAACCAAGGATCCTAACTGTATCCTCTTGCAGACTAGAGCCCGTGACAAATATGCCTTGGCAAAAGAAATGAACGCCTTCTACCAGCATCAACTGTCTATCAATACCTGGGGAGGTCCGCTCAATATCCTTGAGTGTACCCCAAAAGGTGTCAACAAGGCCTTTGCTTTGGACTACTTGCTCAAGGTAATGAACCGTGATAAAAAGGACTTGATTGCCTTTGGAGATGAACACAATGATACCGAAATGCTCGCTTTTGCTGGGAAGGGCTATGCCATGAAAAATGCCAACCCAGAGCTACTCCCTTATGCAGATGAGCAAATTTCCCTAACCAATGACCAAGATGGGGTTGCCAAAACCCTGCAAGACTTATTCTTATAGTTCATACTGACCAGCTTACGAGCTGGTCTTTGTGTTCTTTTCACAGTCTCATCAACCAGTTAATCGATTGTTCTATTTTTTACCCCCAAAACCTTGGAAAAGGCTTTCTTTTGTGATATACTTCACATATAAATACAAGAGAGCTCGTCACACTCGACTCTGTTGAAACAAAATCAATCCAGTCCTGTTGTCCCTGTTCTCGGCCAATATCAAGGAGGATAGCTATGAAAGCTGTTGTTGTAAATCCAGAAAGCACTGGTGTTGCTGTTGAAGAAAAAGTACTCCGTCCACTTGAAACTGGGGAAGCACTTGTAGAAATTGAATACTGTGGTGTTTGCCACACTGACCTCCACGTTGCCCATGGTGACTTCGGTCAGGTACCAGGACGTGTCCTAGGACATGAAGGTGTTGGTATCGTTAAAGAAATCGCTCCTGATGTTAAAAGTCTTAAAGTCGGCGACCGCGTCAGCGTTGCTTGGTTCTTTGAAGGATGTGGTACTTGCGAATACTGTACAACTGGCCGTGAAACTCTTTGCCGTACAGTAAAAAATGCTGGCTACTCAGTAGACGGTGGTATGGCTGAACAATGTATCGTAACAGCGGACTATGCTGTTAAAGTTCCTGACGGACTTGATCCAGCCCAAGCTTCTTCTATCACATGTGCTGGTGTAACAACCTATAAAGCTATTAAAGAAGCCAAAGTTGAACCAGGTCAATGGGTTGTTCTTTACGGTGCTGGTGGACTTGGTAACCTCGCTGTTCAATACGCTAAAAAAGTATTCAATGCTCATGTAATCGCGGTTGATATCAACAATGACAAACTTGCCCTTGCAAAAGAAGTCGGTGCCGATATCGTTATTAACGGTCTAGAAGTCGAAGATGTGCCAGGCCTAATCAAAGAAAAAACAGATGGTGGAGCTCATTCAGCTGTCGTAACTGCTGTGTCTAAAGTTGCCTTCAACCAGGCTGTTGACTCCGTTCGTGCTGGTGGTCGCGTAGTCGCTGTTGGTCTTCCTTCTGAAATGATGGAACTAAGTATCGTAAAAACCGTTCTAGATGGAATCCAAGTTATCGGTTCTCTTGTTGGAACTCGTAAAGACTTGGAAGAAGCCTTCCAATTCGGTGCAGAAGGTTTAGTAGTTCCAGTTGTTCAAAAACGTCCAGTAGAAGATGCTGTGGCCATTTTCGACGAAATGGAAAAAGGTCAAATCCAAGGACGTATGGTACTCGATTTCACAAACTAATTCAATAAGAACCTATATAAAAAAGTTGGATGCTTCTTCCAACTTTTTTATATTAAATTTTTAAATAGGGATTCAAATTACTTTTAAAAAACTCAATATATCAATATTTAAAAAGAAAGCCTTTTTATTTTTTTATGTTAAATAGTTGATTTTTTTATGAAAACGGTTTATACTAATCTAGTCTTAAAGTTTTCTTAAACAATGGGCACAACATTTTATAAGGAGGAATGACAATAATGAGTATCGGAATCATTATTGCGAGCCACGGCGAATTCGCTGCAGGTATTCATCAGTCAGGATCTATGATTTTTGGTGAACAAGAAAAGGTTCAAGTTGTAACCTTTATGCCAAATGAAGGTCCAGATGACCTATATGCTAAATTTAACAACGCTGTGGCTGCATTTGACGCAGAAGATGAGGTGCTAGTTTTGGCTGACCTTTGGAGTGGTTCTCCATTCAACCAAGCTAGTCGCGTGATGGGAGAAAATCCTGATCGTAAGTTTGCCATCATCACAGGACTTAACTTACCGATGTTAATCCAATCCTATACAGAGCGCCTCATGGACGCTACAGCAGGTGTGGAAAAAGTCGCTGCGAATATTATCAAAGAAGCCAAAGATGGCATCAAAGCTCTTCCAGAAGAGTTAAATCCAGTTGAAGAAGTTGCAAGTGCTGCAGCTGCTCCAGTTGCCCAAGCTGCTATCCCAGAAGGAACTGTTATCGGTGATGGTAAACTGAAAATCAATCTTGCCCGTCTAGACACTCGTTTACTTCACGGTCAGGTTGCCACTGCTTGGACTCCAGATTCAAAAGCAGATCGTATCATTGTTGCTTCAGATAACGTTGCAAGCGACGACCTTCGTAAAGAATTGATTAAACAAGCAGCTCCAAATAATGTCAGAGCCAATGTGGTTCCAATTCAAAAATTGATCCAGGTTTCAAAAGACCCACGCTTTGGAGAAACACATGCCCTTATCTTGTTTGAAACACCTCAAGATGCCCTTCGTGCAATCGAAGGTGGCGTGCCAATCAAGACTCTTAACGTAGGATCAATGGCTCACTCAACTGGTAAAACAATGATCAACAACGTTCTGTCTATGGACAAAGAAGACGTTGCTACATTTGAGAAAATGCGTGACCTCGGTGTTGAATTTGACGTACGTAAAGTACCAAACGACACCAAAAAAGATTTGTTTGACTTGATTAACAAAGCCAACGTTCAATAATAGAAATCAATAACTATCGAAGAATTATAAGAAATTTTTTCACTTTATTACAATTAAATAGAAAAGGAATAAAACCATGTCAGATATTTCAATTATTTCTGCTGTCTTGGTTGTAGTTGTTGCCTTCCTTGCAGGTCTTGAAGGTATCCTCGACCAATTCCAATTCCATCAACCAATCGTCGCATGTACCCTTATCGGACTTGCAACTGGTAACCTCGAAGCAGGTGTTATGCTTGGTGGATCACTTCAAATGATCGCCCTTGGTTGGGCAAACATCGGAGCTGCCGTAGCTCCTGACGCTGCTCTTGCATCTGTTGCTGCAGCAATCATCTTGATCAAAGGTGGTAACTTTACTACTGAAGGTATCGCCGTTGCAACAGCAACAGCTATCCCTCTTGCCGTAGCTGGACTTTTCTTGACTATGATTGTTCGTACAATCTCAGTTGGTTTGGTACACACTGCAGATGCTGCCGCTAAAGAAGGAAATATTGCGGCTGTTGAACGTGCTCACTTTATCGCACTTCTTCTTCAAGGTCTTCGTATTGCTATCCCTGCAGCCTTCCTTATCGCTATCCCAGCTTCTGCTGTTCAAGACGCTCTTGGTTTAATGCCAGCCTGGTTGAACGGTGGTATGGCTGTCGGTGGTGCTATGGTCGTTGCCGTTGGTTACGCTATGGTTATCAACATGATGGCAACTCGTGAAGTATGGCCATTCTTCGCAATCGGTTTTGCTTTTGCTGCCATTTCTCAATTGACTTTGATTGCCCTTGGTGTAGTCGGTGTTGCCCTTGCCTTCATCTACCTTAACCTTTCAAAACAAGGTGGTAACGGTGGCGGCGGCGCTGCGACTTCTAACGACCCAATCGGTGATATCCTAGAAGACTACTAGAAAGGGGAACAATCATGACTGAAAAACTTCAATTATCAAAATCAGATCGTAAAAAAGTTTGGTGGCGTTCACAATTCCTTCAAGGTTCTTGGAACTACGAGCGTATGCAAAACTTGGGTTGGACTTATTCATTGATCCCAGCTATCAAAAAATTGTACACTACTAAAGAAGACCAAGCTGCTGCTCTTGAGCGTCACCTTGAGTTCTTCAACACTCACCCATACGTGGCTGCTCCAATCATGGGGGTTACTCTTGCACTTGAAGAAGAACGTGCGAACGGTGTTGAAATCGACGACGCTGCTATCCAAGGGGTTAAAATCGGTATGATGGGACCTCTTGCTGGTATCGGTGACCCAGTATTCTGGTTTACAGTTCGTCCTATCCTTGGTGCTCTTGGTGCATCACTTGCTGCATCTGGTAACTTGGTTGGTCCACTTCTCTTCTTCTTCGGATGGAATGCTATCCGTATGGCCTTCCTATGGTACACACAAGAGTTTGGTTACAAGGCTGGATCTGAAATCACTAAAGATATGTCTGGTGGTATCTTGAAAGACATCACTAAAGGTGCTTCTATCCTTGGTATGTTCATTCTTGCCGTTCTTGTACAACGTTGGGTATCGATTAACTTTACTGTTAACCTTCCAGGTAAACAATTAGCTGAAGGTGCCTACATCAACTTCCCAGAAGGTTCTGTATCAGGTGCTGAATTGAAAGGTATCCTTGGTCAAGCACTTGGTGGATTGAGCCTAGATAAGATTCAACCACAAACCCTTCAAGGTCAGTTGAACTCATTGATCCCAGGATTGATGGGACTTCTCCTTACTTTCCTTTGCATGTGGTTGCTTAAGAAAAAAGTATCACCAATCTCAATCATCCTTGCACTATTTGCAGTAGGTATCGCAGCTCGTTTCTTCGGTATCATGTAATCAAGAAACTCAAAAGGAACCAGGTTCTAAACCTGATTCCTTTTTTCTATGTTTTTATACTCAATGAAAATCAAAGAGCAAACTAGGAAGCTAGCCGCAGGTTGCTCAAAGCACTGCTTTGAGGTTGTAGATAGAACTGACGAAGTCAGCTCAAAACACTGTTTTGAGGTTGCAGATAGAACTGACGAAGTCAGCTCAAAACACTGTTTTGAGGTTGCAGATGGAACTGACGAAGTCAGTAACATATACCTACGGCAAGGCGAAGCTGACGTGGTTTGAAGAGATTTTCGAAGAGTATTATTCTGCCAAGGCTCCCATTGGATCCCATGGTGCAAGTACGATTGGTTCTGCTTCATAGGCAGCTTGTTCTTCTGCTGTCAGCAATTCTTTGCGGACAACAATCTGGTAGGTATATTCGTCCATCCAAGCGTCTGAGGCAACAAAGTAACCATCTGTACCGACCTTGTTTCCCCATGAGTTTTCAACCTTCCACTTGGTTGACTTGCCATTTTCGTCCAAATCCACACCTGTCAAGACCATAGCGTGGGTCATTAAGCTTTCGCTGTAGTCCAGACGTCCAGCCTTGTCTTGAGTGAATTGAATATCCATGCTTGATTCAAAGTCATAAACATCTGTCGCAAGAATTCCAGCTTTACGATTGCTGAGCTGACCGACATCAGAACCAAACCAAACAGTCTCACCTGCTTGCATTTGAGCAATCGCCAATTCTTTCAAGCGCTCCATCGGCACGTTGATATAGCGAACTGCACGGCTACCAACCACATTTCCTAACATCTCAACTGTGTAAGATTGGCCGTAAGGCTTGTCAGCAGTTGGAGCATTGATAACAGAAACATAATCTTCTAGAGGAAGATTGACATATTTCTTATAAAATTCCTGTGGTGTAATTCCCTTTTCGCTTTGGTAGTTGTTATCCTTATCGCGATAAGCAAAGTCAAACTTACGTGGTGGAAGTCCTAATGACATGGCAAGGAAATTAAAGATTTCTTGCAAGAGGTCTTCTTTCTTAGCTTGAACAGTCGCTTGATCAGCACCTGAAGCTAATAGATCACGCAAAATTTGAGCATCTTGGCGAAGCAATTTGTTGAGAATGGCATTTAGCTCACGGCTGCTACTAGATGAAACAGACTCAGGGTAAACTGACTTAGGCACGACACCGTATTTCTCAAAGAGAGAAACGACCATATCCCACTGACCACCGTCTTGTTGAGGTGTTTGAAGTAGGAATTTAACCTTACGGCTCGTCAAATCTTGGTCTGCAGTCTCAATGACTTGCTCCAAGAACCAGTTTGATTTCTCATACTTGTCCCAGAAGAATGTGTGGGCCTGTGATAACTCAAAATTTTCTAGTTTGTATTGTGAGATAAGCTTGTGGCGGAAGGTGTTGAGAGCCGCAAACATCCAGCAACGACCAGAAGCCTTCTGGTTTGTTACCTTGTCCTTGGTCAAATCCAATGAGAAAACAGGCGTATTGTCTACATGGCTTTGGCGACGTTCTAGAGCTGCAAAAATTCCGTTGTGGCTAGCAGCATTTTCAATCGCTTGATATTTTACATTTGCTTCATAGTTGGCAAATAGTTTATCAGTAAATGATTCTTGAATCGCGTTCATAGATTCCTCCTTTTATTCTACAGTCTATTATAACTCTTTTCACAAAGGAAGCAACTGAAAAACATAAAAGGTAAGGAGATTCTCCCTCACCTTTTTCGAATATAAACCAAACTAAGCAATACTTGCAAGGAGAATCTCTAATTCTTCTTTGGTCAAGCGACGCCATTCCCCTCGTTCTAAGTTCTCATCCAATACTAGCGTTCCCATAGTCAAACGTTGCAAATCTACTACTTCCTTGCCACAGTAGGCCACCATACGCTTGACCTGATGAAACTTCCCTTCTGCAATAGTCACACGGATTTGGCTTTGATTCTTTTCTGTATCTACAGACACAAGCTCCAGTCTAGCGGGTTGACAGGTAAAGTCTTTGAGAGGAATTCCCTTAGCGAATGTCTCCACATCTTCTTGGGTCATCATTCCCTTGACCTGAGCCAGATATGTCTTGTCTACATGACGCTTGGGTGAAAGCAGAGCATGGGCAAGTTGGCCGTCATTAGTCAAGAGCAAAAGACCATGCGTGTCAATATCCAAGCGCCCTACTGGGAAAACTTCCTTGCTCCGAGCCAAGTCATCCAACAAGTCCAGAACGGTTCTATGCTTGGGGTCCTCAGTCGCTGAAATAACACCTTGGGGCTTGTTCATCATGTAGTAGACAAATTCTTCATACTCCAGCACTTGCCCATCAAAACGAATCTCATCTCTTTCTTCATCAATCTGTAATTTAGCTGATTTCTCTTTTTTACCATTTACCGTCACGCGCCCAGCCTTGAGCAGATTTTTGACCTTTGTCCGACTGCCGACAGCGCAGGCAACTAAAAATTTATCTAATCTCATAGAACTATTATATCATACTCAAAAGGAGGCTGGCTCAATGACCATCCTCCTTTTCGTTTCATACTCTTCAAAAATCTCTTTAAACCGCGTCAACGTCACCTTGCCGTAGGTATATGTTACTGACTTCGTCAGTTCTATCTGCAACCTCAAAACAGTGTTTTGAGCTGACTTCGTCAGTTCTATCTACAACCTCAAAACAGTGTTTTGAGCAACCTGCGGCTAGTTTCCTAGTTTGCTCTTTGATTTTCATTGAGTATCAGATTTAAGAAATTAACTTCCTCGTCTCCAGAAAATCGCTAAGACAATCATGGAACCTAGTACTGCCGGAATAATAGCAGTTCCTGCTATTATCGGTCCCCAAGTCCCAAAAAGTAAATGCCCTATAAAGGCACCAATCCAGCCTAGAAACATTTTTCCAAAACATCCCATTCGCTCTCCACGATTAGTCAGAGTACCTGCTAAAAATCCCACTAGGAGACCAACGAACATACTTCCTAACATATTATCTCCTTAATTTGCCCAATCTCCGTTACGGAAGAGTGGTACACGTGTCCCATCCTCACGGATACCATCGATATCCATTTGACTAGACCCAATCATAAAGTCCACATGAACATCTGAACGGTTAAGCCCTGCAGCTTCAAGCTCTTCTTCGCTCATCTCTGCTCCACCAACGACGCTAGTTGCATAGGCTGCACCGATAGCCAAGTGATTTGACGCATTTTCATCGAAAAGGGTGTTGAAGAAGGTAATCCCTGACTGAGAAATTGGGCTTGGATCTGGTACCAAGGCACATTCACCCAAGGCACGCGCACCTGCATTTTCAAAGACAAGGTCTTTCATGACTTGATCGCCTTTTTCTGCAGTGATGTCAACGATTTGTCCATCCTTAAAGGTTACCTTAATACCTTCGATGATATTTCCGTTATAGCTAAGCGGTTTTGTAGAGGTTACATAGCCATCTGCACGACGGAAGTCAGGGGCTGTGAAGACTTCCTCTGTCGGCATATTTGGCAAGAATCCTTCGCCCTGTGCATTGATAGCACCAGCTGATTCCCAAACGTGGTTCTTCGGCAAGCCAAGGATCAAATCTGTTCCTGGCGCTGTGTAGTGAAGGGCTGAAAATTGCTCCTTATTAAGCATATCTGCCTTGCTCTTTAAGACAGCTGCATGTTCCTCCCAAGCCTTAACGGGATCTGCTTCGTAAACACGGCAAGTTTTGAAGATTTGGTCCCAAAGGAGATCGACTGCTTCTTCGTCGCTCGCAGCATTTGGAAAGACTTTCTTAGCCCACTCAAGTCCAGCAGCGGCTGCCACAGTCCAGCTAACCTTGTTGGATTGGGTTGCGATACGCATTGGCTTCATGGCAAGTCCCATAGCTTTAGCAGAAGCTGAAAGCTTGTCAGCGTCCACTCCGTTCAAGGCACCTGGATCAGATGAACGAACCCCAAGACGGCTAGCTTTGTTTTCCAAAAGATAGTTCATCTCAGCAACCTTGTATTCTGGCACATTGTCCAAACGCTCCATTGGCGCATGGAGAAATTTCTCACGGTTAATGACATCATCTGTCCACTGAACGATAACCTCATGCGCACCCAAAGCATAAGCTTCTTTCACGATTAGATGCGCCAACTCACGTTGCTCCACATCGATAGAGAGAGCCAAAGTGTGACCAGGCTGCACGTTGATTCCGTTCGCAACCAACAATTTCGCATATTTTTCTAGATTTTCTTTAAAATTTGGTAAAACCATGTTATTTTCTCTTTTCTATTTTTCTTTAAACAGGGACAGCAGACTAACTGCTGCTACCGTACCGCAAATTAAAGTTGTTGATTTCAAAATTGTATCCGAATCCAGTTCCAGCTGATAATCAAAAACTTTTTGGTTCGGCTTATCTTCCGCAAAAATTCTTAGTTTCATGAGAACCCCCTTAAAATTTATTAAAACAAATCACTATGACTGCCTGTCCTAAGCAAATTTATAATCAATTCTTCCTTATCTACTTTATAAACCAAAAGCCAATCTGGCTGGATATGGCATTCACGAACTCCTTGAAAATGCTTGGATGATGTCAGTTGATGATCACGATATCTAGCAGGAAGTTCTTTTTCTTGAACAAGAAAATTTAAAACTTCTTCTAATAATTCTGCTTTCAAACCACGCTTCATAGCCAACTTAAAATCTTTTTTAAACTGTTTATGATAACGAATCTTAAGCACGCAAATCCTCCATAAAGTCAGAGACTGATTCAAAGGATTGGCTCATATTACGATTTTGGTCTAAATCTGTTAATACCTCAAGCAACTTCCGATTTTCGTCTAGTCTAACATCAAAAGGTAATCCCTGATATTGAATAGCCTGACGAAGGAAAATATTGATAGCTGTTGTCATATCCATTCCCAGATTATTAAACACCTGTTGGGCCTGCTCCTTCACCTCACTATCCAAACGGATGCTCATACTCGTCTTTGACATACTCTCACCCTCTTTCTATAGACTATTTTAACAAAAAAGAAAGCTAATGTAAATCTATTGGATATACATTAGCCTCTTTGGATAGATGATTAAACAATTTTTTTAAAACAACTCATCAAACAAACTGAGCTGGTTATCCTCTGGCATATTTCCAAGAATCCCCATTTCATCCATCTTTTCAACTAAGGTTGATGAGAGGCCACCACGTCTGCGTAGTTCTGTTTTGGAAAGGAATTCTCCCTCTTCACGCGCTCGCACCAACTGCTTAGCAACGTTCTCTCCCAGACCATCCATAGCGACAAATGGTGGAATCAGTGTATCTCCGTCAATGATGAATTCAGTCGCATCACTACGATAGAGATCGAGTTTACCAAATTTGAAACCGCGTTCCCACATTTCATTGACAATCTCAAGAGTTGTATAGAGGTCAATTTCCACATTAGAGGCTTCATTATTCTTCCGTTTTTCAGCGATTTCCTCCATTCTGCGTTTGATGGCATCCAAGCCCGCACCCATGGTCTTGATATCAAAAGCCTTAGCACGGATTGAGAAGTAAGCACAGTAATAATAAATGGGATGGTGAACCTTGAAGTAAGCTACACGCAAGGCCATCATAACATAGGCTGCCGCATGGGCTTTAGGGAACATGTACTTAATTTTCCCACAGGACTCGATATACCACTCTGGCACCTTATTAGCCTTCATAGCTTCGATATAGCCATTTCGTTCCTCTTCGGAAATCTTCAACCACAAGCCCTTACGTACCCGTTCCATAATGGTAAAGGCCATCTTAGGCTCGAGGCCAGCATGCATGAGGTAAACCATGATGTCGTCCCGACAACCGATAACAGTCGATAGGTCTGCTATTCCTTGCTTAATCAGATCTTGAGCATTGCCCAGCCAAACGTCGGTACCGTGGGACAACCCTGACAACTGCAGCAACTCCGCAAAAGTCGTTGGGTGCGTCTCGTCTACCATTCCACGTACGAAATTTGTTCCAAACTCTGGAATCCCCAACATGCCCGTAGGCGTTCCAATTTGCTCAGGTGTTACCCCTAACACATCCGTCCCAGAAAAGAGGGCCATCACACCTTCGTCATCCATAGGGATTTCATTAGGATCAATCCCAGACAAGTCCTGCAATTTCCGAATCATGGTCGGATCATCATGTCCCAATACATCAAGTTTGAGGACGTTCTCGTCGATATCATGGAAGTTAAAGTGAGTCGTTTGCCATTCAGCCGTCACATCATCTGCTGGATACTGGACAGGCGTAAAGTCGTAAACATCCATGTAGTTAGGAATAACAACGATCCCCCCCGGGTGTTGTCCCGTTGTCCGCTTGACACCAGCAGCTCCCTGGGCTAGACGTTCCACCTCCGCATCACGATAGAACTTGCCATAATCCCGCTCGTAGCCCTTTACAAATCCATAGGCAGTCTTGGCAGCCACCGTACCAACCGTTCCTGCACGGAAGGCATATTCCTCACCAAAGATATCACGCACATCCAAGTGAGCGCTAGGCTGATCTTCTCCCGAGAAGTTCAAGTCAATATCGGGAACCTTGTCTCCATCAAAACCAAGGAAGGTCTCAAACGGAATATCCTGCCCATTTTTGCTGAGTTTGTGACCACAGTTTGGACAGTCCTTATTGGGCATATCAAATCCTGAACCATAAGAACCATCAGTGATAAACTCACTATACTGACACTGACCACAGACATAGTGAGGAGATAGAGGATTAACCTCCGTAATCCCAATCATAGTCGCAACGAAACTAGATCCGACAGACCCACGAGAACCCACCAAATAGCCCCGTTCATTAGAACGTTGTACCAACATCTGGGAAGCCAGATAAATCACGGCAAATCCATTCCCCAGAATGGAAGTCAATTCTTTTTCAATCCGCAAATCAACAATATCTGGCAGCGGATTTCCATAAATCTCAAAAGCTTTCTTATAGGTCAACTCAGCAACTGTTTCTTCAGCCTTGTCGATGAAAGGCGTGTATAGGTCACCCTTAACAACCTCAACGGGTTCAAAGATTTCTGCCAAGGCATTGGTGTTTTCAATAACCAATTTGCGTGCCAGTTCCTCTCCCAAGAAGGCAAATTCATCCAACATCTCATTGGTCGTTCGAAAATGAGCCTTTGGAAGTGGTGCTGGTTGGGCATGTTCACCATGACCGATAGTTCGGTTAATCATAGCCCCCTGTCCCAAACTACGGACGATAATTTCACGGTAAATCTCTTCTTCCGGTTCGATATAGTGAACATTACCCGTAGCTAGAACAGGCTTATCTAGACGGTCTCCCACTTCTATCAAACTTTTGATAATGGTCTGGAGTTCCTCCATATCTTTGACCTGCTCCTTAGCAATCAAGGGAGCATAGATGGCAGGTGGCATAACCTCGATAAAGTCATAATACTTGGCCACCTCAACCGCCGCATTCACACCTTGGGAAACGACTGCATCAAAAACTTCACCTTCAGAACAAGCTGAACCTAAAACCAAACCTTCCCTATGGGCATCTAGAACTGTTCTCGGAATCCGCGGCACTCCTTCAAAGTACTTAGTATTGGACAAAGAAACTAGCTTAAAGATATTTTTTAGACCTACCTGATTCTTGACATAAATGGTCGCATGCTTAATCCGAGCTTTTTTATAAGAATCTGGACTAATCAAATCAATGTTGAGTCTAGCTAGATCGGTCACTCCATGTTTTTCTGCTACTTCTTTGATAAAAATAAAGAGCAGACGACCAGTAGCTTCCGCATCGTAGTTGGCCATGTGGTGATGTTCTAAGGCTACACCAAAACGCTTGGTCAAAGGCCCCAAACCATGACGTTTATACTCAGGATAGAGGTTTCTAGCAAACTCGAGCGTATCAATCACTGGCTGACTAATCTTTGGCAGACCATGACGCTCATAATTGGCATTCATAAAGCCAACGTCAAAGGTCGCATTGTGGGCGACTAGGACAGTATCCTTGCAGAATTCTTGGAATTCTTGCAAAACTTGTTCTAGTGGTTTAGCATTTTTTACATGATCATCTGTAATTCCGGTCAACTCAGTAGTAAAAGCTGACAAGGGATGACCAGGATTGATAAATTCATCAAATTCAGCAATGATATTCCCCTTGTACATCTTAGAAGCCGCAACCTGAATCAAGTCATTATAGATGGCTGATAGCCCCGTCGTTTCCACGTCAAAAACCACGTAGGTTGCTTCTGACAAGTCCATCTCCACTTCGTTATAGACGATAGGGACACGGTCCTCCACGATATTGGCTTCCATTCCATAAATCAGCTGGATTCCAGCTTTCTTGGCCGCCTTATAGCCGTGTGGAAAGGACTGGACATTCCCATGATCCGTAATGGCAACAGCCTTATGTCCCCACTTAGCAGCTGTCGCAACGATTTCTTCTACCTCGGGTAGAGCATCCATGGTCGACATATTAGTATGAGCATGAAACTCAACCCGACGCTCACCTTCCGGCATCAAATCCTTCCGCTCATAGTGAACAACTTCCTGCACATCCTGCACATTCATAGTCAAATCGCGTGTGAAGTTATTCATCTCCACATTCCCACGCACTCGGAGCCAAGAATTTTTCTTAATTAGATCAAATTTCTGAGCCTCTTCCTCATTCTTAACCCACTTTTGCATCGAAAAACTGGAAGTGTAGTCCGTCATTTTAAAGTTGATCAAAACACGCCCTGTTCTGGTCACTTTTTGCTCCACATCAAAAACAACCCCTTCAAAGACCAGACGATTTTCCTCCGTCGTCACTTCGATCATAGGAGTAATCTCCGCCTTGTCCAGATTTGGCTTAGCCGCAGCCTTTTTGGCCTGAAAATCAAAGGCTGGTTTCTCTTCTGCTGGAGGAGGTGCCATCTGTTCCAGTTGCTCCATAGCACGAAGCGCTTCCTCATTGGCCGCTTGAACAATCTGCTCATTTTCAGCATGGAAGGCCTCTTCCTGCTCTTGGGTCAGCACATCATTCTTCTCGACCTGACAGTTAAAAGTTGGAAAACCAAACTTTTCAAGTTGTTTGGCTAAATTAGGAAGATGATTCTTCTTAAAATGTTCCTTATCAATCGCCTCGGAACCTTCGATAAAGAGCTGATTTCCTTCAGCACGAACTCGCAAATTCTGATAAAGAGATTTAAAACCTTGACTAGCACATGGCCCCTCAGAAAAAGCCTCTCTATAATAGGCCTGCAAGAGTTGATTTGAAAATTCTTGAGACAGAGCCTTGATTTCAAAAACAGCTTTATTGCCTGTCTTAGAAAATTCTTCCCTCAAACCTTTCTTTAATTCTAAAAAGATTTCAATTGGTAAAATATTAGAAAATACGAAATGAAACTCCCATACCTTACTAATTTTATGAACCACAACTCGCTCAATATCAGCCTGTGATAAAGCAGGATCCTGTCTCATTTCAGCAGACATCCCCAGTTGATTCATCAAAATTTCAAAACTATTTGACATTCATTTTCCTCACATTATTCTCCTACTATTTTACCATATTTAGAGGTATTTTCTAAAGACAAAAGGAAGCCACTAAGTGACTTCCTTCTAGAGTGAGGACAGATTAGTCTTCACCTTTGTTTT
The DNA here is from genome assembly GCF_963521255.1 of uncultured Streptococcus sp. Classification (GTDB taxonomy): domain Bacteria; phylum Bacillota; class Bacilli; order Lactobacillales; family Streptococcaceae; genus Streptococcus. The sequence goes on from NZ_CAUQTU010000016.1 coordinate 25,294, forward strand.
TCTTAATGATTTCTTCTTGTACTGACTTAGGTACATCTTCGTAGTGGTCAAATACCATCATGAATGTACCACGTCCTTGAGATGCAGAACGAAGAACTGTTGCGTAACCGAACATTTCAGCAAGTGGAACGTAAGCACGAACGATTTGGCTGTTACCATGTGCTTCCATACCATCTACACGTCCACGACGAGCAGTTACGTGACCCATAACATCACCAAGGTTTTCTTCTGGAACAGTGATTGTTACAAGCATCATTGGCTCAAGGATAGCTGGTTGTGCTGATTTAGCAGCTTCTTTAAGAGCAAGTGAAGCCGCAATCTTGAAGGCAGTTTCAGATGAGTCGACATCGTGGTATGAACCATCGTAAAGCTTAGCTTTAACGTCAACCATTGGGTAACCTGCAAGAACACCGTTAGCCATAGATTCTACCAAACCTTTTTCAACCGCTGGGATAAATTCACGAGGAACCACACCACCGACGATTGCGTTTTCGAATTCGAATCCTTTACCTTCTTCGTTTGGAGTAAATTCAATCCATACATCACCGAATTGACCTTTACCACCAGACTGACGTTTGAAGAATCCACGTGCTTGAGTAGAAGCGCGGAATGTTTCACGGTAAGATACTTGAGGAGCACCTACGTTCGCTTCAACTTTGAACTCACGACGCATACGGTCAACAAGGACGTCAAGGTGAAGCTCACCCATACCAGAGATAACTGTTTCACCAGTTTCAACGTTTGTTTCAACGCGGAATGTTGGATCTTCTTCAGCCAATTTTTGAAGGGCGATACCCATCTTGTCTTGGTCAGCTTTAGATTTTGGCTCAACCATCAATTGGATAACTGGTTCTGGAACGTTGATTGACTCAAGGATGATTTTAGCTTTTTCATCTGTCAATGAGTCACCAGTAGTAGTATCTTTCAAACCAACAGCAGCAGCGATATCACCTGAGTAAACAGTGTCGATTTCTTGACGGCTGTTAGCGTGCATTTGAAGGATACGTCCGATACGTTCACGTTTACCTTTAGAAGTGTTCAATACGTATGAACCTGATTGAAGAACACCTGAGTAAACACGGAAGAATGTCAAACGACCTACGAATGGGTCAGTCATGATCTTGAAGGCAAGAGCTGCAAATGGCTCTTCATCAGATGCTGGACGAGTTTCTTCAGCGTCTGTATCTGGGTTAATACCTTTGATTGCTGGGATATCAAGTGGGCTTGGAAGGTAATCAATAACCGCATCAAGCATCAATTGAACACCTTTGTTTTTGAAGGCTGAACCGCACAATACTGGGAAGAATTCAACGTTGATAGTCGCTTTACGGATACCAGCTTTCAATTCTTCGTTAGTGATTTCTTCACCTTCGAGGTATTTCATCATCAATTCTTCGTCAGTTTCAGCAACTGCTTCAACCAATTTTTCACGGTATTCTTGAGCTTGATCAAGGTATTCAGCTGGAATATCTTCTTCAAGGATATCTGTACCAAGGTCGTTCGTATAGATTTCAGCTTTCATCTTGATCAAGTCGATGATACCACGGAAATCATCTTCAGAACCGATTGGCAATTGGATTGGGTGTGCATTTGCTTGAAGACGATCGTGAAGTGTGCTTACAGAGTAAAGGAAGTCAGCACCGATTTTGTCCATTTTGTTAGCAAATACGATACGTGGAACTCCATACTCAGTTGCTTGACGCCAAACTGTTTCAGTTTGAGGCTCAACACCTGATTGTGAGTCAAGAACGGTAACCGCACCATCCAATACACGAAGAGAACGTTGTACTTCGATTGTGAAGTCCACGTGTCCTGGTGTGTCGATGATGTTTACGCGGTGGTTGTTCCATTGAGCTGTTGTCGCAGCAGATGTGATAGTGATACCACGCTCTTGCTCTTGCTCCATCCAGTCCATTTGTGACGCACCTTCGTGAGTTTCACCGATTTTGTGGATTTTACCAGTGTAGTAAAGAATACGCTCAGTAGTTGTTGTTTTACCAGCATCGACGTGAGCCATGATACCGATATTACGAGTTTTTTCAAGTGAAAATTCGCGTGCCATGAGGTTTGTTTCTCCTATTTATTTTTGATTTCTATTCTATTATAACACGATTTTAATAAAAACGGATAGGCAGGACCTACCCGTTATCAATGTTCTCATGCTATTGTTGGTTTTAACTTGTAGATTTACAAGTTGAATTGAACTCGGGCTAAAAGCCCAAGTTAGTTGAGTTGAGCTCAAGCTAAAAGTCTGGAGAAAAAGATGAATCTCATTGGTTGCAATCGCAACCTGCTTTGATTCCCTATTTTCTCTGGGACTTTCTTAACGCTTTCGCATCCTATATTACCAACGGAAGTGTGCGAATGCACGGTTAGCTTCAGCCATACGGTGAGTGTCTTCACGTTTCTTAACAGCTGCACCAGTGTTGTTAGCAGCATCCAAGATTTCTTTTGCAAGACGGTCTTGCATTGTGTGTTCACCACGAAGACGAGCGATTGTTACCAACCAACGAAGTCCAAGTGTTGTACGACGTTCTGGACGAACTTCAACTGGGACTTGGTAGTTAGAACCACCAACACGACGTGCACGTACTTCAAGTACAGGCATGATGTTTTCCATAGCTGTTTCAAATACTTCAAGTGCATCGTTACCAGTAGCTTCTTTGATTTGCTCAAAGGCACCGTAAACGATTGAAGCAGCTGTACCACGTTTTCCATCAAGCATAACGCGGTTGATAAGACGAGTAACTAGTTGTGAATTGTAAAGCGGATCTGGCAATACGTCACGTTTTGGAGCTCTATTTTTACGACTCATTTCTCTTTATCCCCTTTCCTTATGCTTTTGGACGTTTAGTACCGTATTTAGAACGGCCTTGTTTACGATCGTTAACACCTGCAGTATCAAGTGCACCACGGACGATATGGTAACGTACCCCTGGAAGGTCTTTTACACGTCCACCACGAAGAAGCACCACGCTGTGCTCTTGTAAGTTGTGTCCGATACCTGGGATGTAGGCAGTAACTTCGATAAGGTTGCTCAAACGTACACGAGCGAATTTACGAAGGGCTGAGTTAGGTTTTTTAGGTGTCATTGTTCCAACACGAGTTGCAACACCACGTTTTTGTGGTGAAGAAACGTTTGTTTGAACTTTTTTATGACTGTTGTAACCAACGTTCAAAGCTGGTGATTTAGATTTCTCTACTTTTGATTTACGCGGTTTGCGAACCAATTGGTTAATTGTAGGCATCTACATTCTCCTGTGTTTTTTTATTTTTGGTGATGATACACTTGGTGACAGCTATCATCTGTGTGTACTTTTGCAACATTTGTCAGCACGTCCCTGTACACTCTTGAGAGACCAAAAGTAAAAAGTACCGTCTATTATTGTAACAAATTTTTCCATTGATTGTCAAGATATTTTTCTTTTTTATTCTTAATTTTAGCTCTTTTATCCTGCCCCCAAAAGAAAGAAAAAGGAGGAATCCCACCCTCCTAAAGTTAGTATTATTCCATCCAATCCCATCAATTTTAGCACATAATGTTCAAAAAATATTATATCATCACAACCAACCAGATTCTTTTGCGATATTAGCTGCCTCTGTTCGATTACCAGCATCTAGTTTAGAAAGAATATTGGTGACATAGTTTCGGACGGTTCCGTTTGATAGATAGAGTTGATCTGCAATTTCTTGATTGGATAAACCCTGAGCGATTCCCTTTAATACTGCGATTTCTTGCTGTGTTAATGGATTTGGATGCGTCATCACCACTTCCATCAATTCAGGCGAATACTCCTTGTGCCCTTCGAGGACAGTGTGCAAAGTTTGCATGAGGTCTGCAATGTTTCTTTCTTTTAATACATAAGCATCTACTCCAGCCTTGACTGCACGTTCAAAATACCCAGGACGCTTGAAGGTCGTCACTACAACCGCCTTTGTTTCTAGATTTTTTGCTCGTATCCACTCCAAGACTTCGAGGCCCGTCTTAACAGGCATTTCTACGTCAAGGATGGCGATATCTACAGACTCCTTTTCTAATAGTTGGATTGCTTCTTGCCCATTCTTGGCTTGAAAGACAGACTCTACATCCGGTTGAAGCGTGAGCAACTGGCACATGGCATCTCGCAACATACTTTGATCTTCTGCAACAAGTAGTTTCATCTATTTTCTCTCCTTATAAGGTAATCGAACCTGAACTTCTGTCGGTTGTTTCCAACTATTTACCTTTACTTCTCCCGAAAATGGAAGAACACGATCTCGAACTGTATGGAGGTTATCCCCCTTTATAGAAGCAAAGCCACAGCCATCATCTCTCACTGTTAGAATGAGTTCTTTCTCTGTCCGTTCTAATTTCAAGTAGACTTTAGACGCTTTAGCATGCTTGATGATATTGGTCGCTAGTTCTAACAAAATCATAGCAGCTGTCGACTCCACATCCTGGGTCAAGCTAGCCTTGTCCAATTGATTCTCAACTTGAACCTCAATCCCAGCAATTTCCAGCATCTTCTTAACAGTCTCAAGCTCTGAAGCTAGGGTCCGTGATTTCAGATTTTCCACAATGGTTCGCACTTCATTCATGGAATCCTTGCTGATCTGGTGGATTTCTTTTAATTCCTTCTCCACCTGTGGATAAGCCTCCATCTGAAACAACTGCAAGGCTAAATCTGTCTTGACACTGAGCATAGCAAAGGTATGCCCCAGACTATCATGTAAATCTTGACCGATACGACTGCGTTCATTTTCAGCAAGCAAAAGATTTATCTGGGCATTTTGCTTAGCCTGAGCTTCTTTCAAATCCTCCACAATCCGAATCCGAACCAATCCAAAAGTCATTAAATCGACAAAAGCAAGAATTACAAGTAGATAGAATAGAAACTCAACTTCGATTCTCTGAATAATCAAAAGTTGGCCCACAACAAGCACTTGAGTAAGGAGAAAAGTCCAGACATGTAAAGACTTTAAACTACGTACACCAAAATGATAAATTAAGAGATTGGAAAGGAAAAAGAAGAACCAGATATAATTTACAGCAACAAAGGCGGTATTCCCAGCTACATAGACCAGCATGAGGTCCCAATATAGCCAAGATAGGCGCTGATTCTTAGTTGTTAAAACACCCAAATACGCCACTACAAATAGAATATCAATCAATAAATGCCAGGCAGAAAGCCACCCAGTCACTGCAGGCAGGATGGGGAAAACCATAAAAATTAAACTGACCCAGAACATATAATGTATGCTTTTCAGTCTTTCAAGCATTAAACATTCTCCTTATGACCTTGAAGGTAAATGGTCAAACCAAACAAAACTGCTGAAAAAACAAGTAGATAAACTGTGGCTGATAAATTGATGCCACCCTCGTTTAAGAAGGTCTTGAGCAACTCCATCAACTGATAAGTTGGTAGACACTTCCCGATTGCTTGCATCCAGTCTGGAAATAAAGAGATGGGCATCCAGAGTCCGCCTAAAACAGCCAAGCCTAGATAGAGAAGATTGCCCACGACAGACATCAGCTGACTAGAAGGTAAGAGTGTCAAGGTCAATCCAAGCGCTACAAAGGCAACACTTCCTACTATCAGCAAGAACGCAGCCCCAATCCAGCTTCCTAAAGGCATATCCACACCTCTGACCAAGTGCCCAACTGAGAAAACAACCAGGATTGAGACCAGATAATCAGCCATCATACTTGTTATCTTTGATAGATAATATTCTACCATATTTACCGGAGTATGGCGCAATGTTTTCTGCCAGTTGTTGATTTTATCTGTATGTAGAACAGCTGGGAATGAAAACATAGCTGTCGACATCATGGAAAAGGCAGTCATGGAGATGAGGTAATCACGCATAAAATTAGCTGGTCCACCAGGTGTGTCCTGGTACATGCCTGAAAAGAATAAATAGAAGGCTGTCGGCATCCCTACGGATAATAGATAATAGACTAATTGTCGTTTGGTCAATAGAAATTCTATCTTATTTAACGCTATCCATTGTTTCATCTTAGTCATCTCCCTTTTGTGTTTCTTCAAAGATTGTATCTAGCAAACTACGGTTATTAACTTCGATTTCTTGTATGCTACATCCTGCTTGAACTAACAGTTGCCAAAAAGCATTTGCCTCTCGTGTGACTACTTGCAGAGCATCTTGTTTTTGTACCCAGTTTTCAACCAAGTTAGACTGCTCAACAATTTCCTTGTATGCCAGAGGAAGGATAAAATGCTTTTCAATCTCCTCACTACGCATAGCTAGAGGTGTTGTATCGCGAATCAACTCTCCCTTATTCAAGACCAAGATTCGGTCCGCTGTATGCTCTACCTCTTCGATGTAATGGGACGAATAGAGAATGGTAACTCCCTGCGCTTTTAGATCCTGAACAATTTCCCAAAAACGTTGGCGGGTTGAGGTATCCATGGCCGCAGTTGGCTCATCTAAAAAGACAAGTTTTGGTCGGCCAATCAAGGTCAAGACAAAAGAGAAAAGACGCTTTTGCCCACCTGACAATTTTTCTGCAAATTGCTCTTTTTGTTGCTGGTCAAACTGCAATAGTTGATCGATCTCCTGGTTGCTCAAGGGATTTGGATAAATACTTTGAAAGAAAGCAATCAACTCTTTGACCTTTAATTTCTGAACGATGACATTTTCTTGAGGGAGATAGGATCTTGTGTAGTCTAACTGAGAACTCGTCACTGGCAAGCCTTGGATGGATACTTGACCGCTTGTGACCAGTTTATCTCCAAGCAGACAGTCCAAGAGTGTGGTCTTCCCAGCACCATTGGGCCCAATCAAGGCGACGCATTCACCTTCAGCTATCTCAAAGGAAATATCCTTCAAAATAGCCTTGCCCTTGATGTTTTTATTTAGGCTTTCTACCTTAATCATGTTCATGATATTCTCCTTTCAGCCACTCCTTTCCCATAGGAAAGGCGATAAAAATCATAAATCCTAGTCCCCAGGCACCACGGATGAATTGGTGAAGGAAGGCTTGATCAAACCAACCTGTAAACATTTCTACCAACCATACCACTAGTGATAGTCCAATAAAAAGATAGAGAAACGCTTTTTTCATTTTTCAAACTCCTTTTTCACATCTGAGACTAATTTCAAACTTTCTCGGATAAGCCAGGACATCATTCCAAATCCTGCAAATAGCTCCCAAGGAAAATGATAGAAGCCTTCATCCAATCCTGAAAACATGAGATAAGTCATGACTCCTGCTGCTACTAAACTCATTGCGACAATTACTTTATGTTTCATTTTTTCTTCCTCCACTTGATACATCTAGTATAATTCTTTGAAGGTAGAATCACTAGAAGCTTCTGTCATGAGGAGATATGACAAATGTCATAAAAGATTCTATTTAAAAGAATCAAGAAACATTACACAACAAGACACAGAGTAGAAAAGAATCTATAGTACCTCCGTCAAAGTGATATCAAATTTAAACTATAACGTAAACTAATACGCATTTAAAATCAAAAGACCAGAAATTTTCATCCCATAAGCACATATATTATATATTGCTCCAAAAAATTTTTTATTGCTTCCTTAAAAATTAGTAAGATTTATAAAATCGGTTAAATTTCAATGTGTATACCTAAAATACGGTATTTATTGAAAAGACTGGAGACAAAAAGTATACGCTGCCAAAATGAATTACTGAAATTCAAAAAAGAGAGAAGCAAACTGATTCTCTCTTAATGTATATAATATCTAGTTAAAACAAAAAGATACGCTTACGTATCTCTGTAATGAATCGGGAAGACAGGATTCGAACCTGCGACACCTTGGTCCCAAACCAAGTACTCTA
>NZ_CAUQTU010000017.1:0-24190 GCF_963521255.1 uncultured Streptococcus sp.
AGCGTAGTACCTGGTTGAATTATAAAGACGCTTGGTACTGGTTCACGGATTCAGGATCTATGGCCACTGGCTGGGCTCGTATCAATAATGCTTGGTATTACTTCGATGAAGAAGGCAAGATGGTCACTGGCTGGATTAAGCATAAGCTGACTTGGTACTACCTTGACCGTAAGAATGGCAACATGGTATCAAATGCTTTCGTCCAATCAGCAGACGGAACAGGCTGGTACTACATCAAACCAGACGGAACACTGGCAGATAAGCCAGAGTTCACAGTAGAGCCAGAAGGCTTGATTACAACTAAATAATCTTAAAAATAAATAGAAAGGAAACTTTCTAAATTGTTCTTTCACCGCAGGCTCAGGCTTGCGGTTTTTTGTTTGCTTAAAAATGGATTTAAAATCCAAGAAATGTAAATCGAATAAACGCATTTCAAATGCGTAAAATCATCTGCTTGGGGGAGTGGTGGTTTTGTCAAAAATAAAAACAGTGAAATTACTCACTGATCCTTTTGTAAACTATTAGAAATAAACTGACACTTTCTCAACTATACGGGCAAATATGAGTATGAAAATGAATACGATGATGAATACGATTTAAAAAAATGATAGCAATTAACGAAAATGATTTTAAAGAAAAATAAGTAAAAACTCAACTATCAACAAGCAACGGAAAGTACTTGTAAACACAAATTCTTTATACCATAGTTCGTGACAGTTCCAGCTTTTTTTGATAAAATCATACAGTATGCCCTTGGGCACAAAGTATGAACTGGGACTGTCTTTCCCAGCTTCGGAGGTAGAAAATGTCAGATTCACCAATCAAATATCGTTTGATTAAGAAAGAAAAACACACAGGAGCTCGTCTAGGAGAAATCATCACTCCCCACGGCACCTTCCCGACACCTATGTTTATGCCAGTTGGGACTCAAGCTACTGTCAAAACTCAGTCACCTGAAGAATTGAAGGAGATGGGTTCGGGAATTATCCTGTCAAACACTTATCATCTCTGGCTTCGTCCAGGAGATGAACTCATCGCACGCGCAGGTGGTCTCCATAAGTTCATGAACTGGGACCAGCCAATCTTGACGGATAGTGGTGGTTTTCAGGTTTATTCTTTAGCAGATAGCCGTAATATCACAGAAGAAGGAGTAACCTTTAAAAACCATCTCAATGGTTCTAAGATGTTCTTATCGCCAGAAAAAGCAATTTCTATTCAGAACAATCTGGGCTCAGACATCATGATGTCCTTTGACGAATGTCCACAGTTTTATCAACCTTATGACTATGTTAAGAAATCAATCGAGCGTACTAGCCGTTGGGCTGAGCGTGGTTTGAAGGCTCACCGTCGTCCACATGACCAAGGTTTGTTTGGAATTGTGCAGGGGGCAGGATTTGAAGATCTTCGTCGCCAATCAGCTCACGACCTTGTCAGTATGGATTTCCCAGGCTACTCTATCGGTGGCTTGGCAGTGGGAGAAACCCATGAAGAGATGAATGCGGTTTTGGACTTTACAACCCAACTGCTTCCTGAAAATAAACCTCGCTATTTGATGGGTGTGGGAGCACCAGATAGCTTGATCGATGGGGTGATTCGTGGTGTAGATATGTTTGACTGTGTCTTGCCGACTCGAATTGCTCGTAATGGGACTTGTATGACCAGTCAGGGACGTTTGGTTGTTAAAAATGCTCAGTTTGCTGAGGATTTTACGCCACTGGATCCTGAGTGTGATTGCTACACATGTAAGAACTACACACGCGCTTACCTTCGTCACCTGCTCAAGGCTGATGAAACTTTCGGTATCCGCTTGACTAGCTACCACAATCTTTACTTCCTGCTCAACCTGATGAAGCAAGTGCGACAAGCCATCATGGATGACAATCTCTTGGAATTCCGTGAGTATTTTGTTGAAAAATATGGCTATAATAAATCAGGCCGTAATTTCTAAAATGGAATGGATATAAGCTAAAAATCCTAAGTTTTCTCTTAGGATTTTTCTTCTTTTTTTGATAGAATAAAGTGTATAACGAAAGGAAGAATAAACTCGTATGCGCATTAAATGGTTTTCCTTGATTAGGATTACAGGTTTACTCCTGGTACTCTTGTATCATTTCTTTCAGACCATCTTTCCTGGAGGATTTTTCGGGGTAGATGTCTTTTTCACGTTTTCAGGATTCCTGATTACGGCTCTACTCATCGAAGAATTTTCTAAAAATCATGAGATTGACTTGATAGAATTTTTTAGGAGACGTTTTTATCGAATCGTGCCACCTGTGGTTTTGATGGTCTTGGTGACCATGCCCTTTACTTTCTTGGTTCGTCAAGACTATGTTGCTGGAATTGGTGGCCAGATTGCGGGTGTTTTAGGCTTTATGACCAACTTCTATGAACTCCTAACAGGTGGGAGTTATGAATCTCAGTTCATTCCTCATTTGTTTGTTCATAATTGGAGCTTGGCTGTTGAGGTGCACTACTATATTCTTTGGGGCTTGGCAGTTTGGTTCTTATCGAAACAGTCTAGATCAAATGGTCAGTTGAGAGGGATGGTTTTTCTTTTATCGGCTGCTGCCTTCTTGATTAGTTTCTTCTCCATGTTTATTGGTAGCTTTCTAGTAACCTCTTATTCCTCTGTTTACTTCTCCAGTTTAACTCATGTTTATCCATTCTTTTTGGGAAGTATCCTAGCAACGATTGTAGGCGTTCGTCAGACGACTTCCCTCGTCAAGCAGTTGGATAAAATCTGGAATTTACGCAAGACCCTTTTAGTTTTTGGAGGAGGTTTTGGCTTCTTACTCATTTTGACCTTCTTTGTCAAATTCACTTATCTTTTTGCCTATCTTATAGGCTTCTTACTTGCCAGTCTTGCAACCCTTGCTATGATTCTGGCTGCGCGTATCTTGCATGAAAAGACACCTCATATACAGGAACCGAAGATTATCAGCTTCTTAGCGGATACTAGCTATGCTGTTTATCTCTTCCATTGGCCTTTCTATATCATATTCTCACAGTTGACATCAAATCTTTTTGCTGTGTTACTGACTTTGATTTGTTCTTATGGCTTTGCTAGCCTATCATTTTATGTGTTGGAACCTTGGATTGCAGGAAAGAACACACCTGTTTTACAAACTCTTCGTCCCCTGCCTTATATTCACGCAATTCTTGCAACAAGTACAGGAATCTTGGCCTTCATTGTCTTCTTAGTGACTTTCTTGGCACCACAAGTGGGAGCGTTTGAGACAGATTTGACTGTCAATGGCTTGAAGCAAGCTGCAACAAATATTAACCAGACCAAGGTAATGACAGAACGAGCAGAAGCTGATAGTTTAGGAATTGCTGATGGAACGATGTTAATTGGTGACTCGGTAGCACTAAGAGCTAATACAGCCTTGCAGACAGCCCTTCCAGGGGCACAGATTAATGCACAAGTCAGCAGAACAACCAAGACCGCCAACGAAATCATGCTCAACAATAGCCAGAATAAATTTCTACCAAAGATGGTGGTTATTGCAACTGGGGTAAATAATCCTGAAAATTACAAGGAAGATTGGGATAATATCGTGAAAAATCTTCCTAAGGGGCACCATATGGTTTTGGTGACTCCTTATGAAGGAGATAAGACAAAAGAGACCTATGCCATCGTTGAGAAGGCGGCTGCCTATATGAGAGAATTGGCAGAGAAGACTCCTTACGTCACGATAGCAGATTGGAATCAAGTTGCGAAAGAGCATCCAGAAATTTGGACTGGAACAGACCAAGTCCATTTTGGAAGTGACAATAGTAAGATTGAAGCAGGAGCTAAATTGTATGCAGATACCATTGCCACAGCCTTGCAAACAGCTCAAGACAAGCCAGTCAAATCAAAATAACTTGTATAAAAAAGAGAAGAGTTGGAGAAATCCAGCTCTTTTAAAATATCTCTAGAAAATAGGTCTATACCATTTACAAATAAAAAAGAAAGGTTTATAATGTAATTGACATAATAAATTGTGGAATCAATCTTTTAAGGAGGTTAACATTATGCCTAACTATATTAAAGCGGACCAATTTTTCTACCCACACGGAGTTCGTCGTGGAGGTTACCTGGAACTTGTGGACGGCAAGTTTGGAAAACATGTCGAACAAATTCCTGAAGGAGCTGAGGTGATTGACTATACAGGTTATAGCATTGCTCCAGGACTTGTAGATACCCACATTCATGGATTTGGCGGTGTGGATGTTATGGATAATAATATCGAAGGAACCCTTCATACCATGAGTGAAGGACTACTTAGTACAGGTGTCACCAGCTTCTTGCCAACAACTTTGACTTCAACTTATGAGCAATTGCTTGCGGTAACAGAAAATATCGGTGCTCGTTATCGGGAAGCAAGTGGAGCAAAAATTCGTGGTATTTACTTTGAAGGGCCTTATTTCACAGAGAAATACAAGGGAGCTCAAAACCCTGCCTATATGAAAGATCCTCGTATGGATGAGTTTCGTGCTTGGCAAAAAGCAGCTAATGGCTTGCTTAATAAAATTGCTCTTGCGCCAGAGCGTGAAGGTGTAGAAGACTTTGTACGGACTATCACTGGAGAAGGTGTGACAGTTGCTCTTGGACATTCAAATGCGACATTTGATGAAGCCAAAAAAGCAGTCGATGCTGGAGCGAGCGTTTGGGTACATGCCTACAATGGCATGCGTGGCTTGACTCACCGTGAACTCGGTATGGTAGGAGCCATGTATGAATTACCTCATACCTATGCTGAATTGATTTGTGATGGACACCATGTGGATCCCAAGGCCTGTGATATTTTGCTTAAACAAAAAGGAACTGAAAATATCGCCCTTATCACGGACTGTATGACAGCGGGTGGATTGGAAGACGGCGACTACATGTTGGGCGAATTCCCAGTTGTCGTTGCAAATGGAACTGCACGCCTCAAATCGACAGGCAATTTGGCAGGTTCTATCCTCAAACTCAAGGACGGTTTGAAGAATGTGGTCGAATGGGGCATTGCGAATCCACATGAAGCAGTCATGATGGCCAGCCTTAACCCAGCAAAATCTGTTCACATTGATGATGTTTGTGGCCAAATCCGTGAAGGCTATGATGCGGATTTTATCGTATTAGATAAAGATTTGGAATTGGTAGCAACCTATCTAGACGGTGTGAAACGTTATCAAGCATAAGAGAGAAAGCAGAAGTTAGGGATTAGCTTCTGCTTTTTTATCTATATTGCTTTACCGGTAAATAAAAAAGTTAAAAAAATCACAAAAAAACTTGAACAAACAATTGAAAAGGCTTACAATTATATTATAAATAGTACAAATAAAAAAACGGAGGAGTGCTTTATGAAAGCCTATACTTATGTTAAACCAGGACTTGCTTCTTTTGTTGATGTAGACAAACCAGTGATTTGCAAGCCAACAGACGCTATTGTGCGTATCGTAAAAACCACTATTTGTGGAACAGACCTCCATATTATCAAAGGGGATGTTCCCGCTTGCCAAAGTGGTACCATTCTTGGTCACGAAGGGATTGGGATTGTTGAAGAAGTTGGAGAAGGAGTTTCTAATTTCAAAAAAGGTGACAAGGTCTTGATTTCTTGTGTCTGTGCCTGTGGTAAATGCTACTACTGTAAAAAAGGAATTTATGCCCATTGTGAAGACGAAGGGGGCTGGATTTTCGGTCACCTGATTGATGGTATGCAGGCTGAATATCTACGTGTCCCTCATGCAGATAACACTCTTTACCACACTCCAGAAGACTTGTCAGATGAAGCTTTGGTTATGCTATCAGACATTCTACCTACTGGATATGAAATTGGTGTCTTGAAAGGGAAAGTAGAACCTGGTTGTAGTGTAGCCATTATTGGTTCAGGACCTGTTGGATTGGCTGCTCTCTTGACAGCTCAATTCTATTCACCAGCTAAATTGATTATGGTGGACTTAGACGATAACCGCTTGGAAACTGCCCTATCATTTGGTGCGACTCACAAGGTTAATTCTTCAGACCCTGAAAAAGCGATTAAAGAAATTTATGATTTGACAGATGGTCGTGGTGTGGATGTCGCTATCGAAGCTGTTGGTATTCCTGCAACATTTGATTTCTGTCAAAAGATTGTCGGTGTAGACGGAACAGTTGCCAACTGTGGTGTGCATGGTAAACCAGTTGAATTCGATTTAGACAAACTTTGGATTCGCAACATCAATGTAACAACTGGTTTGGTATCTACAAATACAACTCCACAATTGTTGAAAGCTCTTGAAAGTCATAAGATTGAACCAGAAAAATTGGTAACTCATTATTTCAAACTAAGTGAAATTGAAAAAGCCTATGAAGTCTTCAGTAAAGCAGCAGACCACCATGCAATCAAGGTCATCATCGAAAACGATATTTCAGAAGCTTAAGAAACAGCAAGACTTTAATCATATAAGCAAATAGAAATTCAGTCATTTATCAGATGGCTGAATTTTTTATCTGAAAAATAAGAAATGAGCATATTTCTTTTCTTGTTTAATGGAATTAGTTATAATATACGATACAAAGGAAATGAATGAATATGTATCGTGTTATAGAAATGTATGGAGATTTTGAACCTTGGTGGTTTATAGAAGGTTGGGAAGAAGATATTGTAGCAAGTAGAAAATTTGACCAGTATTATGATGCTCTCAAATACTATAAAACTTGCTGGTTTAAATTGGAACAAGAATCCCCTCTTTATAAAAGTAGAAGTGACTTGATGACCATTTTCTGGGATCCGGAAGATCAACGCTGGTGTGATGAATGTGATGAGTATTTACAACAATACCATTCTTTGGCTCTTTTGCAGGATGAGCAGGTTATCCCAGATGAAAAATTACGTCCAGGCTATGAAAAACAAACAGGTAAGGAAAGGCACCGTTCTTGCCGTATGAAATTAAAATAGAGAAAAAGTAACTTTTTTGGAGTTGCTTTTTTTATTTTTCCAAATCTTTGCGAATAGTATAGGTGAGGAGGTAAGTATGGTTCAAGAAATTGCACAAGAAATCATTCGTTCGGCTCGGAAAAAAGGGGCACAAGACATTTATTTTGTCCCTAAGTTAGACGCCTATGAGCTTCATATGAGGATAGGAGATGAGCGCTGTAAAATCGGTTGTTATGATTTTGAAAAGTTTGCGGCCGTCATCAGTCACTTTAAGTTTGTGGCGGGTATGAATGTTGGAGAAAAGAGACGTAGTCAACTTGGTTCTTGTGATTATGAATATGACCAGAAGATGGCGTCCTTACGTTTATCTACTGTAGGCGACTATCGAGGGCATGAGAGTTTAGTCATTCGCTTGTTGCATGATGAGGAGCAGGATTTGCATTTTTGGTTTCAAGATATTGATGAATTGGGCAAGCAGTACAGGCAACGTGGTCTCTATCTCTTTGCTGGTCCAGTCGGAAGTGGCAAGACAACCCTGATGCATGAATTGGCTAAATCTCTCTTTAAAGGACAGCAAGTTATGTCCATAGAAGATCCTGTCGAAATCAAGCAGGACGACATGCTTCAGTTACAGTTGAACGAAGCAATCGGGTTGACCTATGAAAATCTGATTAAGCTTTCCCTACGGCATCGTCCTGATCTCTTGATTATCGGAGAAATTCGGGACAGCGAGACGGCGCGTGCAGTGGTCAGAGCTAGTTTGACAGGTGCGACAGTCTTTTCAACCATTCATGCCAAGAGTATCCGAGGTGTTTATGAGCGCCTGCTGGAGTTGGGTGTGAGTGAGGAGGAATTAGCAGTTGTTCTGCAAGGAGTTTGCTACCAGAGATTAATCGGGGGAGGAGGAATCGTTGACTTTGCAAACAAAGACTATCAAGAACACAAGCCAACTAGCTGGAATGAACAGATTGACCAGCTTCTTAAAGATGGACATATCACAAGTTTTCAGGCTGAAACGGAAAAAATTAGCTACAGCTAAGCAAAGAAATATCATCACCCTATTTAACAATCTCTTTTCTAGCGGTTTTCATTTGGTGGAGACTATCTCCTTTTTAGATAGGAGTTCCTTGTTGGACAAACAGTGTGTGACCCAGATGCGCACGGGCTTGTCTCAGGGGAAATCATTCTCAGAAATGATGGAAAGTTTGGGATTTTCAAGTGCCATTGTCACTCAGTTATCCCTAGCGGAAGTCCATGGAAATCTCCACCTGAGTTTGGGAAAGATAGAAGAATATCTAGACAATCTTGCCAAGGTCAAGAAAAAATTAATTGAAGTAGCGACCTATCCCTTGATTTTACTGGGATTTCTTCTCTTAATCATGCTGGGACTACGGAACTACCTACTACCACAATTGGATAGTAGCAATATTGCCACCCAAATCATTGGCAATCTGCCACAAATCTTTCTAGGCATGGTAGGGTTTGTTTCAGTAGGTGTCCTGTTAGCACTAACTTTTTATAAAAGAAGTTCTAAGATGCGTGTTTTTTCTATCCTAGCACGCCTTCCCTTCTTTGGAATTTTTGTGCAGACTTATCTGACAGCCTATTATGCGCGTGAATGGGGGAATATGATTTCGCAGGGGATGGAGCTGACGCAGATTTTTCAAATCATGCAGGAACAAGGTTCCCAGCTCTTTAAAGAAATCGGTCAAGATTTGGCTCAAGCTCTACAAAATGGCCGCGAATTTTCTCAAACCATAGCAGCCTATCCTTTCTTTAAAAAGGAGTTGAGTCTCATCATCGAGTATGGGGAAGTCAAGTCTAAGCTGGGGAGTGAGTTGGAAATCTATGCTGAAAAAACTTGGGAAGCCTTTTTTACCCGAGTCAATCGCACCATGAACTTAGTACAGCCACTGGTTTTTATCTTTGTGGCACTGATTATCGTTTTACTTTATGCGGCAATGCTCATGCCCATGTATCAAAATATGGAGGTAAATTTTTAAAATGAAAAAAATGATGACATTCTTGAAAAAAGCTAAGGTTAAAGCTTTTACATTGGTGGAGATGTTGGTGGTCTTGCTGATTATCAGTGTGCTTCTTTTGCTCTTTGTACCTAATTTGACCAAGCAAAAAGAAGCAGTCAATGACAAAGGAAAAGCAGCTGTTGTTAAGGTGGTGGAAAGTCAGGCAGAACTTTATAGCTTAGATAAAAATGAAGATGCTAGCCTAAGCAAGTTACAAGCAGATGGGCGAATCACAAAAGAACAAGCTAAAGCCTATAAAGAATACCATGCTAAACAAGGTGCCAGTCAAAGTGTTTCAGATTAAGGCCTTTACCATGCTGGAAAGTCTCTTGGTTTTGGGACTTGTGAGTATCCTTGCCTTGGGCTTGTCTGGTTCTGTTCAGTCCACTTTTTCGGCGGTAGAGGAGCAGATTTTCTTTATGGAGTTTGAAGAACTCTATCGGGAAACCCAAAAACGCAGTGTAGCCAGTCAGCAAAAGACAAGTTTGAGCATAGACGGACAGACCATTAGCAATGACAGTCAAAAGCTGAAAGTTCCTAAAGGAATTCAAGCACCATTGGGACAAAGTATCACATTTGACCGAGCTGGGGGCAATTCGTCCCTGGCTAAGGTTGAATTTCAGACCAGTAAAGGAACGATTCGCTATCAATTATATCTAGGAAATGGAAAAATTAAACGCATTAAGGAAACAAAAAATTAGGGCAGTGATTTTACTGGAAGCAGTAGTGGCTCTAGCTATCTTTGCCAGCATCGCGACGCTCCTTTTGGGACAAATTCAAAAAAATAGGCAAGAAGAAGCAAAAATCTTGCAAAAGGAAGAAGTCTTGAGGATAGCTAAGATGGCTCTGCAGACAGGTCAAAATCAGGTAAACATCAACGGAGTTGAGATTCAGGTGTTTTCTAGTGAAAAGGGATTGGAGGTTTATCATGGTTCAGAACAGTTGTTGGCAATCAGAGAGCCGTAAGGTCAAGGCTTTTACTTTGTTGGAATCCCTGATTGCTCTCATTGTCATCAGTGGAAGTTTACTCCTCTTTCAAGCCATGAGTCAGCTCCTCATTTCAGAAATTCACTATCAGCAGCAAAGTGAGCAAAAGGAGTGGCTCTTGTTTGTGGATCAGTTGGAGGCAGAATTAGACCGTTCGCAGTTCGAAAAAGTGGAGGGCAACCGTCTCTATATGAAGCAGGATGACAAGGATATCGCTATAGGTAAGTCTAAATCAGATGATTTTCGGAAAACCGATGCCAGTGGACGAGGTTATCAGCCTATGGTTTATGGCCTCAAATCCGCACAGATTACAGAGGACAATCAACTGGTTCGTTTTCGTTTTCAATTCCAAAAAGGCTTAGAAAGGGAGTTCATCTATCGTGTGGAAAAAGAAAAAAGTTAAGGCAGGTGTTCTCCTCTATGCAGTCACCGTGGCTGCTATCTTTAGTCTTTTGTTGCAGTTTTACTTGAACCGGCAAGTTTCCCATCATCAAGACTATGCCTTAAATAAAGAAAAGTTGGTTGCTTTTGCCATGGCCAAGAGAACCAAGGATAAGATTGAGCAAGAAAGTGGGGAACAGGTCTTTAACCTAGGTCAAGTAAGCTATCAAAACAAGAAAATTGGCTTGGTGACGACGGTTCGTACACAAAAGAATCAATATGAATTCATCTTTCCTTCCGTCAAAATCAAAGAAGAGAAAA
Organism: uncultured Streptococcus sp.; assembly: GCF_963521255.1. GTDB lineage: Bacteria > Bacillota > Bacilli > Lactobacillales > Streptococcaceae > Streptococcus. Next base: position 10,601 of record NZ_CAUQTU010000017.1, read on the forward strand.
GATATAAAGAGGAAGAGGTAGCGACCGATTCAAGCGAAAAAGTGGAGAAGAAAAAATCAGAAAATAAGCTTGAAAAGAAAGAGAATTCCTAGTTAATCAAGCTACTTTGTGCTAAACTAAAGATATGAAACATGATTTTAACCACAAAGCAGAAACTTTCGATTCCCCTAAAAATATATTTCTTGCAAACTTGGTATGTCAAGCAGTCGAGAAACAGATTGATGTTTTATCAGACAAAGAAATTTTGGATTTCGGTGGAGGGACGGGTCTGTTAACCTTGCCCCTGGCCAAGCAGACCAAGTCTGTAACATTGGTGGATATTTCGGATAAAATGCTGGATCAAGCTCGTTTGAAAGCGGAGCAGCAAGGCATCAAGAATATCCAGTTTTTGGAGCAAGATTTATTGAAAAATCCCTTGAAGCAAGAATTTAACCTCATTGTTGTGTGTCGTGTTCTTCATCATATGCCTGATTTGGATGCGACTCTCTCACTGTTTCATCAACATTTGAAGGAAGATGGACAACTCCTACTTGCTGATTTTACCAAGACAGAGGCTAATCATCATGGATTTGATTTAGCTGAACTGGAAAAACAGCTAATTGAGCATGGTTTTTCATCTGTACATAGTCAGATTCTTTACAGTGCTGAAGACCTGTTTCAAGCAAATTACTCAGAACTCTTTTTAACAGTAGCCCAAAAATCACTCGCCTAGTCAGGGAGTGATTTTTCTATAAGGATGGAAAAAAGAAGGGAAATTTGATAAGATAGGAATATGGATTTTGAAAAAATTGAACAAGCTTATACCTATTTACTAGAGAATGTCCAAGTCATCCAAAGTGATTTGGCGACTAACTTTTATGACGCCTTGGTGGAGCAAAATAGCATCTATCTGGATGGTAAAACTGAGCTAGAGCAGGTCAAGGAGAACAATCAAGCCCTTAAGCGTTTAGCACTTCGCAAAGAAGAATGGCTTAAGACCTACCAGTTTCTCTTGATGAAGGCTGGGCAAACAGAACCCTTGCAGGCCAATCACCAGTTTACACCAGATGCTATTGCTTTACTTTTGGTGTTTATTGTGGAAGAGTTGTTTAAAGAGGAGGAAATTACTATCCTCGAAATGGGTTCTGGCATGGGAATTTTGGGCGCTACTTTCTTGACCTCGCTTGATAAAAAGGTGGATTACTTGGGAATGGAAGTGGATGATTTGCTGATTGATGTGGCAGCTAGCATGGCAGATGTAATTGGTTTGCGGGCTGGCTTTGTCCAAGGAGATGCCGTTCGTCCACAAATGCTCAAAGAAAGCGATGTGGTCATCAGCGACTTGCCTGTCGGTTATTATCCTGATGATGCTGTTGCGTTGCGCCATCAAGTTGCTTCTAGTCAAGAACATACTTACGCCCATCACTTGCTCATGGAACAAGGGTTTAAGTATCTCAAGTCAGATGGATACGCTATTTTTCTTGCTCCGAGTGATTTGTTGACCAGCCCTCAAAGTGATTTGTTGAAAGGATGGCTGAAAGAGGAGGCAAGTCTGACTGCCATGATTAGTTTGCCTGAAAATCTCTTTGCTAATGCTAAACAATCTAAGACTATTTTTATCTTACAGAAGAAAAGTGAAATAGCAGTAGAGCCTTTTGTTTATCCACTTGTTAGCTTGCAAGATGCAAGTGTTTTAATGAAATTTAAAGAAAATTTTCAAAAATGGACTCAAGGTACTGAAATATAAAATAGATTTTGTTATAATAGTTGAAAACGCTTAAAAGAGGAGTCTTGTTATGACAAAAACAATTGCAATCAATGCAGGAAGTTCAAGTTTGAAATGGCAATTATACTTAATGCCAGAGGAAAAAGTGTTAGCCAAAGGTTTGATTGAACGTATCGGTTTGAAAGATTCAATTTCAACTGTAAAATTTGACGGCCGTTCTGAACAACAAATTTTGGATATCGAAAATCACACACAAGCTGTTAAAATTTTATTGGATGACTTGATTCGTTTCGATATTATCAAGGCTTATGATGAGATTACTGGTGTTGGCCACCGTGTTGTTGCAGGTGGAGAATATTTCAAAGAATCAACAGTTGTTGAGGGAGATGTTTTAGAAAAAATTGAAGAGTTGAGTTTGTTGGCTCCGCTCCACAATCCAGCCAATGCGGCAGGTGTTCGTGCCTTCAAGGAATTGTTGCCAGACATTACCAGTGTAGTTGTTTTCGATACTTCATTCCACACAACTATGCCAGAGAAAGCTTATCGCTACCCTCTCCCAACAAAATATTATACAGAAAACAAGGTTCGTAAATATGGTGCCCACGGTACAAGTCACCAGTTTGTAGCAGGAGAAGCAGCAAAACTCTTGGGCCGTCCATTAGAAGACTTGAAATTGATTACTTGCCACATCGGTAATGGTGCTTCTATTACAGCTGTTAAGGGTGGTCAATCTGTGGATACTTCAATGGGATTCACTCCACTTGGTGGTGTGATGATGGGAACTCGTACAGGGGATATTGACCCAGCTATCATCCCTTACCTAATGCAATATACAGAGGACTTTAATACTCCAGAAGCTATTAGCCATATTCTCAATCGTGAGTCAGGACTCATGGGAGTTTCAGGCAAGTCTAGTGATATGCGTGATGTGATTGCTGCTAAAAAAGAAGGAGACCATGATGCTACCTTAGCATATGAAATCTATATTGACCGTATCCAAAAACATATTGGGCAGTACCTTGCAGTCCTAAATGGAGCAGATGCTATTATCTTCACAGCTGGTGTAGGTGAAAATGCAACCGATGTACGTAAGGATGTTATCTCAGGAATTTCTTGGTTTGGCTGTGATGTTGACCCAGAAAAGAACGTCTTCGGTGTTACAGGAGACATTTCAACAGAGGCGGCTAAAATCCGTGTCTTGGTTATTCCAACAGATGAGGAATTAGTTATTGCCCGTGACGTTGAACGTTTGAAAAAATAAGTAAAACTAGAAAAAATATTCCGTAAAAGGAGTTGGAAAAGTGATTTTTCCAGCTTCTTTTTCTGATGAAATTGTTCAAAACCTTGCTATGATTGGCTTTTTTGAAAAATATGGTATAATAGTAGTAATTTAATAGATGGAGTTGAGTTTTGAAGAAAAACTTTCGTGTAAAAAGAGAGAAAGATTTTAAGGCGATTTTCAAGGAGGGTACAAGTTTTGCCAATCGAAAATTTGTTGTCTACCAACTAGAAAACCAGAAAAACCATTTTCGAGTAGGTCTATCAGTTAGCAAAAAACTGGGGAATGCAGTCACTAGAAATCAAATCAAGCGACGAATTAGACATATTATCCAGAATGCAAAAGGGAGTCTGGTAAAAAATGTAGACTTTGTTGTCATTGCTCGGAAAGGGGTCGAAACCTTAGAATACGCAGAGATGGAGAAAAATCTACTCCACGTATTAAAGTTATCAAAGATTTACCAGGAAGGAAATGGGAGTGAAAAAGAAACTACAGTTGACTAGTTTGCTAGGACTGTCTCTATTGATCATGACAGCCTGTGCAACAAATGGGACAACTAGTGATATTACAGCCGATTCGGCTGATTTTTGGAGTAAATTTGTTTACTTCTTTGCAGAAGTCATTCGCTTTTTATCGTTTGATATCAGTATCGGAGTGGGGATTATTCTCTTTACGGTCTTGATTCGTACGCTGCTCTTGCCAGTCTTTCAAGTGCAAATGGTGGCTTCTAGAAAAATGCAGGAAGCTCAACCACGCATTAAGGCACTGCGAGAACAATATCCGGGTCGAGATATGGAAAGCAGAACCAAACTAGAGCAGGAAATGCGTAAAGTCTTTAAAGAAATGGGTGTCAGACAGTCGGATTCTCTTTGGCCGATTTTGATTCAGATGCCACTTATCTTGGCCTTGTTCCAAGCCCTATCAAGAGTTGACTTTTTGAAGACAGGTCATTTCTTATGGATTAATCTTGGTGATGTGGATACAACATTCGTGCTTCCGATTTTAGCAGCAGTATTCACCTTTTTAAGTACTTGGTTATCAAATAAAGCCTTGTCTGAGCGTAACGGAGCTACGACTGCGATGATGTATGGGATTCCAGTCTTGATCTTTATCTTTGGGGTTTATGCTCCGAGCGGAGTCGCTCTCTACTGGGCAGTGTCTAATGCTTATCAAGTCTTGCAAACCTATTTCTTGAACAATCCATTCAAGATTATCGCAGAGCGCGAGGCTCTAGTACAGGCACAAAAAGATTTGGAAAATAGAAAAAGAAAAGCCAAGAAAAAGGCTCAGAAAACGAAATAATAAGGAGGAATCTGGTAATGGTAGTATTTACAGGTTCAACTGTTGAAGAAGCAATCCAGAAAGGATTGAAAGAATTAGATATTCCAAGAATGAAGGCTCATATCAAAGTCATTTCTCGTGAGAAAAAAGGATTTCTCGGTTTATTTGGTAAAAAACCAGCCCAAGTGGATATTGATGCTATTAGTGAAACGACAGTTGTAAAAGCCAACCAACAAGCTGTAAAGGGAGTTCCTAAAGAAATTAATGAACAAAATGAACCAGTTAAAACGGTCAGTGAAGCGACAGTTGATTTGGGATATGTTGTAGAAGCAATTAAAAAGATTGAAGAAGAAGGTCAAGAAATTTCTGATGAAGTTAAGGCTGAGATTTTGAAAAATGAAAAACATGCTAGCACTATCTTAGAGGAAACAGGCCATATTGAGATTTTAAATGAATTACAGCTTGAAGAAGCTGGCCTCGAAGAAGAAGTAGAAATTCCCACTGTTGAGAGTCAAGCTGAACAAACTGAAAGTCAAGAATTAGAAGATTTGGGCTTAAAGGTTGAACCGAGCTTTGATATTGAACAAGTAGCTATGGAAGTCACGACTTATGTTCAAACGATTATTGATGATATGGACGTTGAGGCGACGATTTCAAATGACTATAACCGTCGTAGTATCAATCTACAAATTGATACCAACGAACCAGGTCGTATTATTGGATATCATGGTAAAGTTTTGAAGGCCTTGCAACTATTGGCTCAAAATTATCTTTATAACCGCTATTCAAGAACCTTCTATATTACAATCAATGTCAATGATTACGTTGAACACCGTGCAGAAGTCTTGCAGACCTATGCTCAAAAATTGGCGACTCGTGTTTTAGAAGAAGGCCGCAGTCATCAAACAGATCCAATGTCAAATAGCGAACGTAAGATTATCCATCGTATTATTTCACGTATGGATGGCGTGACTAGTTACTCTGAAGGTGACGAGCCAAATCGCTATGTCGTTGTAGATATAGAATAAGTAAAATCAGGTTTATCCTGATTTTTTGCTAGCTAGAGGAGATTAAACTAATGTTGAATAAGATAAGAGACTATCTGAACTTTGCTGGTTTACAGTACCGTAATCCTGACAAAGCAGGAGAAGAACGAGAGAAAATGCTGGAATTGCGCCATAAAGGCCAAGAGACTCGAAAGGCTTTTACAGAACTGGCTAAAGCCTTTCAAGCAAGCCATCCAGAATGGCAACTCCAACAAACTAGTCAGTGGATGAATCAGGCCCAGCGTTTGCGACCACATTTTTGGGTCTATCTACAGAGAAACGGACAAGTGACAGAACCTATGATGGCCTTACGTTTGTACGGAAGTTCTTCTGATTTTGGAGTCTCACTAGAAGTCAGTTTCATCGAGCGTAAGAAGGATGAGCAAACTCTAGGCAAGCAGGCTAAAGTTTTAGAAATTCCAACCGTTAAAGGGATTTATTATCTAGTCTACTCTGATGGTCAAAGTCAACGGTGGGAGGCGAACGAAGAAAATCGTTGTACTTTACGCGAGAAGTTGAGAAGTCAGGAAGTTCGCAAAGTTTTAGTTAAGGCAGATGTTTCTTTTATAGAAAATCAATCATTAGAAGTGATTTTAGAAAAATTAGAAGATGCTTATGAACGCTTACTTCCCTACTATCAGGCGACTAGAGGATAGCAAATAGAATACTTATTTACGTCGAATTGTTTAATTGCTATTCTATGTATTTTTTCATATAATAGTAAAATAGAATGTGTGATTCAATCATCACCTCAAATAGAAAGGAAATTCTATGTCAAATCTATCTGTTAATGCAATTCGTTTCCTAGGTATTGACGCTATCAACAAAGCCAACTCAGGTCACCCAGGTGTGGTTATGGGAGCGGCTCCGATGGCATACAGCCTCTTTACAAAACAACTTCGTATCAATCCAGCTCAACCAAACTGGATCAACCGCGACCGCTTTATTCTTTCAGCAGGTCATGGTTCAATGCTTCTTTATGCCCTTCTTCACCTCTCTGGTTTTGAAGATGTTAGCATGGATGAGATTAAGAGCTTCCGTCAGTGGGGTTCAAAAACACCAGGTCACCCAGAATTTGGCCATACAGCAGGAATTGATGCTACAACAGGTCCTCTAGGTCAAGGGATCTCAACTGCCACTGGTTTTGCCCAAGCAGAACGTTTCTTGGCAGCCAAATATAACCGCGAAGGCTACAATATCTTTGACCACTATACTTATGTTATCTGTGGAGACGGAGACTTGATGGAAGGTGTCTCAAGCGAGGCGGCTTCATATGCAGGCTTGCAAAAACTAGACAAGTTGGTTGTTCTTTATGATTCAAATGACATCAACTTGGATGGTGAGACAAAGGATTCCTTTACAGAAAGTGTTCGTGACCGTTACAATGCCTACGGTTGGCATACTGCCTTGGTAGAAGATGGAACAGACTTGGAAGCTATCCATGCTGCTATCGAAACGGCTAAAGCTTCAGGTAAGCCATCTTTGATTGAAGTGAAGACTGTTATTGGATACGGTTCTCCAAACAAACAAGGAACTAATGCCGTACACGGTGCTCCTCTTGGAGCAGATGAAACTGCAGCTACTCGTCAAGCTCTCGGTTGGGACTATGAACCATTTGAAATTCCAGAACAAGTTTATGCTGATTTCAAAGAACATGTTGCAGACCGTGGTGCATCAGCTTATCAAACTTGGACTAAATTAGTTGCTGACTATAAAGAAGCGCATCCAGAATTGGCTGCAGAAGTTGAAGCCATTATTGATGGACGCGATCCAGTTGAAGTGACTCCAGCAGACTTCCCAGCTTTAGAAAATGGTTTCTCTCAAGCAACTCGTAATTCAAGCCAAGATGCCTTGAATGTTGTGGCGGCTAAGTTACCAACCTTCCTAGGTGGATCAGCTGACCTTGCTCACTCAAACATGACTTATATCAAGACTGACGGACTTCAAGACGATGACAATCGCTTGAACCGTAACATTCAGTTTGGTGTTCGTGAATTTGCTATGGGAACAATCTTGAACGGGATGGCTCTTCACGGTGGACTTCGTGTATACGGTGGAACTTTCTTCGTCTTCTCTGACTATGTGAAGGCAGCTGTTCGCTTGTCAGCCTTACAAGGACTTCCTGTGACTTATGTCTTTACCCACGATTCAATCGCGGTTGGGGAAGACGGTCCAACCCACGAACCAGTTGAGCATTTAGCAGGTCTTCGTGCTATGCCAAATCTAAACGTTTTCCGTCCAGCAGATGCGCGTGAAACGCAAGCAGCTTGGTACCTTGCAGTGACAAGTGAGAAAACACCAACTGCCCTTGTCTTGACACGTCAGAACTTGACTGTTGAAGAGGGAACAGACTTCGACAAGGTTGCAAAAGGTGCCTATGTCGTCTATGAAAATGCAGCAGACTTTGATACCATCTTGATTGCGACAGGTTCAGAGGTTAATCTTGCTGTCTCAGCTGCTAAAGAATTGGCTAGTCAAGGAGCAAAAGTCCGCGTAGTCAGCATGCCATCTACAGATGTCTTTGATAAACAAGATGCAGCTTACAAGGAAGAAATTCTTCCAAATGCAGTTCGTCGTCGTGTTGCAGTCGAAATGGGTGCAAGTCAAAACTGGTACAAATATGTTGGTCTCGATGGTGCTGTTCTCGGTATTGATACCTTCGGAGCCTCTGCCCCAGCACCAAAAGTATTGGCAGAATATGGTTTTACTGTAGAAAATCTTGTTAAAGTCGTTCAAAACTTGAAATAATCCTAAAAATCAGGGCGCAAGCTCTGGTTTTTCTTATTAGAAAAGCAAGGTACAATCTTGTAAAAGTAGCTGAAATTTGATATAGTAGTCCTATGTAAAAGACAAAGGAGAATACAATGAATCCAAATTATACATTTTTAATTATGCTTGTAGCGATGTTAGGCTTGATGTTCTTTATGCAACGTTCTCAAAAGAAACAAGCACAAAAACGTATGGAAAGCTTAAACAAACTACAAAAAGGCTATGAAGTGATTACGATCGGTGGACTTTACGGAACAGTCGATGAAGTAGATACGGAGAAGAGAACGATTGTTCTTGATGTAGATGGAGTTTACTTGACTTTTGAACTAGCTGCTATCAAGACCGTATTACCGCTGAAAGAAACAGCTTCACTAGAAGGTGCAATTGAAAAATAAGACGGGATTATTAACTCCCGTTTTTCTATAAAAGAAAGGAAATGGGATGAAAAAACTAGTCTTTGTCTGTCTGGGAAATATTTGCCGTAGCCCTATGGCCGAGTTTGTTATGAAATCAATGACAGATAATTATGAAATCCAAAGTCGAGCGACTTCTTCTTGGGAACATGGCAATCCGATTCATAAGGGAACTCAAGGGATTTTTCAACAGTATCAGATTCCTTATGATAAAGGCAAGACATCGCTTCAGATTAGTAAGGAAGATTTTGAAGCCTTTGATTATATTATCGGAATGGACGCTTCAAATGTTTCTGACTTACGTCAGATGTGTCCAGTAGACTGTCAAGATAAGATTTACTCATTTGCATCTGAAAGTGTTCCAGATCCTTGGTATACAGGAGATTTTGAGGAAACCTATCAGCGTGTTCAAGAGGGTTGTCAAGCTTGGTTAGAACGTTTAGAGAAGGAGAGTGAAGGTGGAAAATCTTAAGAATTTTTACGAAAAGTATCGAGTGTATCTGACTCGTCCACGTTTAGAGCTTTTAGCAGTAGTTGCCATTATTTTCTGTGCTGTACTCGTCTTTTTTCTAAATATTCCCGGAAAAGGTGTTCTAAAGCTTGATAATGGAACGATTGTTTACGACGGCAGTCTTGTACGTGGTAAAATGAATGGCCAAGGAACCATTACCTTCCAAAATGGAGACCAATATACAGGTGGCTTCAACAATGGAGCCTTCAACGGAAAAGGTACCTTTCAATCCAAAGAAGGCTGGACCTACGAAGGTGATTTTGTAAATGGTCAGGCTGAAGGAAAAGGAAAACTAACAACAGAACAAGAAGTTGTTTATGAAGGGACTTTTAAACAAGGCGTTTTTCAACAAAAATAAAGCCTCCTTATCAAAGGAGGTATTGCTAGCATCTAAAAGTAAGCGCTTACTAGAAAATCTATCTCCTTCCAAGCTCCTCTTCCAATCAAGCTTGTGAAATAAAAAATATTTGAAATAATTTTCACAAACTTTGAAGAAAAAAACTGATAATAAAGGAAAATGAGAAAAATTTCACAAGGGTTTAAAAATTCTTTGTGAAATGTTTATGAAACTGTTTACAAAGTTGAAATAATGCGTTATAATAAACTTGTGAAAAAATTAACAAAGGATATCGATCCTTGAAAGCTATGGAGGAAAATATGGCTGATAAAAAAACTGTGACACCAGAGGAAAAGAAACTCGCTGCTGAAAAGCATGTCGACGGCTTGGTGCAAAAAGCTCTAGTTGCTCTTGAGGAAATGCGTAAGTTGGACCAAGAGCAGGTTGACTATATCGTTGCCAAAGCATCAGTAGCAGCTTTGGATGCCCACGGGGAATTGGCTCTACATGCCTATGAAGAAACAGGACGTGGTGTATTTGAAGACAAAGCAACTAAGAACTTGTTTGCTTGTGAACACGTAGTAAACAACATGCGTCACACTAAAACAGTTGGCGTTATTGAAGAAGACGATGTAACAGGATTGACCCTGATTGCTGAACCGGTTGGTGTTGTCTGTGGTATTACTCCTACAACAAACCCAACATCAACAGCAATCTTCAAATCATTGATTTCATTGAAGACGCGTAATCCAATCGTTTTTGCCTTCCACCCATCAGCTCAAGAATCATCAGCTCACGCAGCTCAAATCGTTCGTGATGCTGCGATTAAAGCAGGAGCTCCTGAAAACTGCGTACAGTGGATCACTGAACCATCTATGGAAGCAACTAGTGCTCTTATGAACCACGAAGGTGTTGCGACAATCCTTGCAACAGGTGGTAATGCCATGGTTAAGGCGGCTTACTCATGTGGTAAACCAGCTCTTGGGGTAGGTGCCGGAAACGTTCCAGCTTATGTTGAAAAATCAGCAAATATCCGTCAAGCAGCACACGATATCGTTATGTCTAAATCATTTGACAACGGTATGGTCTGTGCATCTGAACAAGCAGTTATCATTGATAAAGAAATTTACGATGAATTTGTAGCAGAGTTCAAATCTTACCACACTTACTTTGTAAACAAAAAAGAAAAAGCACTTCTTGAAGAATTCTGCTTCGGCGTGAAAGCAAACAGCAAAAACTGTGCTGGTGCAAAATTGAACGCTGACATCGTTGGTAAACCAGCAACTTGGATTGCAGAACAAGCAGGATTTACAGTTCCAGAAGGAACAAACATTCTTGCTGCAGAATGTAAAGAAGTTGGTGAAAATGAGCCATTGACCCGTGAAAAATTGTCACCAGTTATCGCAGTTTTGAAATCTGAAAGCCGTGAAGATGGTATTACTAAGGCTCGTCAAATGGTTGAATTTAACGGTCTTGGACACTCAGCAGCTATCCACACAGCTGACGAAGAATTGACTAAAGAATTTGGTAAAGCTGTTAAAGCTATTCGTGTTATCTGTAACTCACCTTCTACTTTCGGTGGTATCGGGGACGTTTACAATGCCTTCTTACCATCATTGACACTTGGATGTGGTTCTTACGGACGCAACTCAGTTGGGGATAACGTTAGTGCCATTAACCTCTTGAATATCAAAAAAGTCGGAAGACGGAGAAATAACATGCAATGGATGAAACTTCCTTCAAAAACATACTTTGAACGTGATTCAATTCAATACCTTCAAAAATGTCGTGACGTTGAACGTGTCATGATCGTTACTGACCATGCCATGGTCGAGCTTGGTTTCCTTGATCGTATCATCGAACAACTTGATCTTCGTCGCAATAAGGTTGTTTACCAAATCTTTGCAGATGTAGAACCAGATCCAGATATCACAACTGTAAACCGTGGTACTGAGATTATGCGTGCCTTCAAACCAGATACAATCATCGCTCTTGGTGGTGGATCTCCAATGGATGCTGCTAAAGTAATGTGGCTCTTCTATGAGCAACCAGAAGTGGACTTCCGTGACCTTGTCCAAAAATTCATGGATATCCGTAAACGTGCCTTCAAATTCCCATTGCTTGGTAAGAAGACTAAATTCATCGCGATTCCAACTACATCTGGTACAGGGTCTGAAGTAACACCATTTGCCGTTATCTCTGATAAAGCAAACAACCGTAAATACCCAATCGCTGACTACTCATTGACACCAACTGTGGCAATCGTAGACCCTGCTTTGGTATTGACAGTTCCTGGATTTGTTGCTGCGGACACTGGTATGGACGTACTGACCCACGCGACTGAAGCTTATGTATCACAAATGGCTAGCGACTACACTGACGGTCTTGCACTTCAAGCCATCAAACTTGTATTCGAAAACCTTGAAAGCTCAGTTAAGAATGCAGACTTCCATTCACGCGAGAAAATGCATAACGCTTCAACAATTGCTGGTATGGCCTTTGCCAATGCCTTCCTAGGTATTTCTCACTCAATGGCTCACAAAATCGGTGCGCAATTCCACACAATCCACGGTCGTACAAATGCAATCTTGCTTCCATACGTTATCCGCTACAACGGTACACGTCCAGCTAAGACAGCAACATGGCCTAAGTACAACTACTACCGTGCAGATGAAAAATACCAAGATATCGCACGCATGCTTGGACTTCCAGCTTCTACTCCAGAAGAAGGTGTGGAATCTTACGCAAAAGCTGTCTACGAACTTGGTGAGCGCGTAGGTATCCAAATGAACTTCAAAGCACAAGGAATCGATGAAAAAGAATGGAAAGAACATTCACGTGAATTGGCCTTCCTTGCTTACGAAGATCAATGTTCACCAGCTAACCCACGCCTTCCAATGGTTGACCATATGCAAGAAATCATCGAAGATTCTTACTATGGTTACAAAGAAAGACCAGGACGCCGTAAATAATTGTTATCAGCCTAGAGGCAGGAATTTCCTGTCTCTTTTCTTGTGGAATTGGAGTGTTGAAAATAATTTTTAGCTTTTCTATTTCCACTTTTCATCTGAAAAGGAAAGTGGGAAATGACTAGGTAGACAAAGAAAGACAGCAGTATAGGCTTTTAAAGGAGAAAGAAAAATAAGTGGGGTATAGACAAAAAACAACGCCCGTACTTGCAATTAAACTTAAATAGTTATATAATAGGTTTGTTGAAAGGTGATTTGTAGTGATTCAAGTTACTCTTTTCACAATAAAAATTTCATGATTTTCATAAGGAGGAAATCACTAATGGTAGTTAAAGTTGGTATTAACGGTTTCGGACGTATCGGTCGTCTTGCTTTCCGTCGTATCCAAAACGTAGAAGGTGTTGAAGTTACTCGTATCAACGACCTTACAGATCCAGTTATGCTTGCACACTTGTTGAAATACGACACAACTCAAGGTCGTTTCGACGGTACTGTTGAAGTTAAAGAAGGTGGATTCGAAGTTAACGGTAAATTCGTTAAAGTTTCTGCTGAACGTGATCCAGAACAAATCGACTGGGCTAACGACGGTGTAGAAATCGTTCTTGAAGCTACTGGTTTCTTTGCTAAGAAAGCAGCTGCTGAAAAACACTTGCACGCTGGTGGAGCTAAAAAAGTTGTTATCACTGCTCCTGGTGGAAACGACGTTAAAACAGTTGTATTCAACACTAACCACGACGTTCTTGACGGTACTGAAACAGTTATCTCAGGTGCTTCATGTACTACAAACTGCTTGGCTCCAATGGCTAAAGCTCTTCAAGACAACTTTGGTGTTGTTGAAGGATTGATGACTACTATCCACGCTTACACTGGTGACCAAATGATCCTTGACGGACCACACCGTGGTGGTGACCTTCGCCGTGCTCGCGCTGGTGCTGTAAACATCGTTCCTAACTCAACTGGTGCTGCAAAAGCTATCGGTCTTGTAATCCCAGAATTGAACGGTAAATTGGACGGAGCTGCTCAACGTGTTCCTGTTCCAGCAGGTTCTGTAACTGAGTTGGTAGCAGTTCTTGAAAAGAACGTTACTGTTGACGAAGTGAACGCAGCTATGAAAGCAGCTTCAAACGAATCATACGGATACACTGAAGATCCAATCGTATCTTCAGATATCCTAGGTATGTCTTACGGTTCATTGTTTGACGCAACTCAAACTAAAGTTCTTGATGTTGACGGTAAACAATTGGTTAAAGTTGTATCATGGTACGACAACGAAATGTCAT
>NZ_CAUQTU010000018.1:0-16776 GCF_963521255.1 uncultured Streptococcus sp.
TTTGGCTGGCACTTGTCGATGCGGACTTAGATGCGCTCGTTGAAGCACTTTGGCTGGCACTTGTCGATGCGGACTTAGATGCGCTCGTTGAAGCACTTTGGCTGGCACTTGTCGATGCGGACTTAGATGCGCTCGTTGAAGCACTTTGGCTCGCACTGGTTGAAGCTGACTTAGATGCACTTGTCGATGCGGACTTAGACGCACTCGTTGAAGCACTTTGACTTGCACTTATTGACGCTGACTTAGACGCGCTTGTTGAAGCACTTTGGCTTGCACTTGTTGAGGCTGATACTGACGCGCTTGTGCTTGCTGATACTGATGCACGGTAATCTGAGTCAGATATATTTGGCGTTACCGTATTTACCGTTCCATCTTTATAAGTAATGGTTACCGTTCCATTCTCTGCAATAGAATAACTTCTGATACGGTTTGCAGTCTCTGGATTTGCTGTTTTCACAGCAGCCAAGATTTCATCTTTCTCACGCTGACTCAGAGCGTTTGGATGTTTAACTTGGAAGACCACTGACGGCTTCTTACCAGGGAATCTTTCATTCAATTTACCTTGAGCAACAACTACTGTCGGAGTACGTGCTTCGTTATTAGACAAGTCTACAGCTTTGGTCCCGAGATTCCATTTATTTGTATCAGCATATTGCTGATTAGGATTATAAGTCGCTGTATATTCTAAAGTGGTAGGAGCATTCGTTGGTTTATTCTTGAATCCTGGTGCACTATCATTCGAAGAAGCATCACCTGAGAATATTCTATCTTTATCAGAAATACCATCATAAAGTTTCAAATCTCTAAGTTTGCCACTATTATCTGAACCTTTTAAGACAACTTTAACCTCATCTCCAGCAAAAATCTCGTATCCACTCGTACCAGGGCGGACATTATTTTTCGGAGAAAGTTTTTGCCACTTACCATCATTCTTGACATAAATTTCAAATTCAGGATTTGGAGCTACACTTTCTTTAGTAATTGTCTTAGAAGATGTGGCAGATTGAAGAGTTACATTGCTACCATTTGGATCCCTAACAACCATTTCTTGTTTAACCGTTACATTTCCTGTAGGCAGCAAACCATTATTAGTATCAGTAGCTCGTTTCAACTCAGACGGTTCAAACGTCACATTTGTTCCAGTAGATTGTTTAGTGAAGGTTTGAGTACCAATCGTTAAAGTGACGGTTGCTCCTGGAGTTACGTTATTTACCACAATCGAACGATTTGGCAAACCACCTTTTTCAGTAACTGAATCAGTTGCAATTTCAGGCGCTTGTGGATTTACTCTTATTGTAACAGGAACATTCTGTTTAACTCTTACCCCTGTTGAATCCACAGGTAGTTCCACTTCAACATACTTAGTGAAACTTCCAACTGTAGAAAGTGACGGAGCTCCGTCAACCCACCTGTAATTCGTATTTGCAGCATTAAAATCTGGGCTTGCCGATACTTTTGTAATCGCTTCTTTAGGATTTGTAGCAGCTTGTCTATAAGCTGATTCATCTGTTTTATTTTGTGTAAAAGTATAGGAACGATTTGATTCAAACTTATAGACATCATGAGTAACGTCTACAGTCTTGCTTAATTTATTAGTGTCACCTTCTCCCATACGACCAACTGGATATGTGAGAGTCACTTGATAAGGGTGTCTTCCAGTATCAGTTGTACTAATTGGCGAACCAGAAACCACTTGACCATTTTTACTCCAAGTTTTACTTGAACCACTTGGGTAATCACTTAATCCTTGTTTAACAACATAATTATCCCAAAGTGTTCCATTGTGAGGAGTTGTTCCTTGAATATCATTCACAGGACCTTTAGGTTTAATTGTCGACAGAACTTCATAATCTACAGCAACATCTTCACTACCACCATTAGGATAGTCGATATGAGCAATTGCTGTTCTAGAACCTGTTTCAGTATTAGTAATCCCCGCTCCTTGTTTCCAAGTAATATTTGTTCCATTTGGGAATGCTTTACCGTTAGCACGTTGGATAAAATTACTTGCATTCGCTAAGTCACCAGCCTGTTCACCAATATAGGTATAGACTTTAGGGACTTTAGCAATTGGATTGTATTTTTCCAAGGTAGCATTGATAGTACTTGTAGTACCATCACGATAGGTAACTGTGATCGTACCATTTGTTGAAACTTCTATTTTAGCTCTAGTACCTGGGAAGGTTAAAACAGTTCCATTTGCGTCCGAATTTACTTGTGGGTTTATTCCTCTTTTAGCGAGATCTTGATTAGATAGTAAATCACGTTTATTGGCGTCATTATTAATAAAATTATTATAAACTTCTGCAATTTCTTGTGGTGTTAAATGCTCCAAATCCTTAACTTGAACAATATTCCCACTTTGAACATCATGGCGTTCGTTGAAACCCTTGATAGTATAGGTAAGAGTAGCCTCAGATGATCTATTTCCCCAATCAACTGCACCAACACGATAGCTATAGGTTTTTCCTACTACAGCGGACGCCTCTCCGTTACCTACAGTACCTGAAATACCCGCTCCAATATTTCGAATTTCCTCTTTTTGATTTAACCATGGGCTTCCAGTACCAGCAACGTAACCATTATATCTCGGATTGGGTCGATTTATTTCTACTCCCATCAATTGTCCACCATAAGTGACTCCAGGAATGGCATCCTGCTCGATAATTCCATATTGGCGGATACTAGCTCCATTTTTTAAAATAGGAAGATTATGAACGAAATAATCATCATTATAGACATCAAAATGAGTTCCATTATTATTCTGGATAATTGGACCTGATTTACTTACAGAAGGTGGTGTCGTAGGTTTTGATGCAGTATACCCTGTTGGAACACTTGCAGATTGAACTCTAGAAGCATTTCCTTGAGTATTTTGCCCGATAGGTGCTGAGCTGACCTGTACCTGCATATCTGCAGTTGCAGTCGGCACATTGTTATCGTATTTAACTCTGACTTCAATCCTACCACTTAAGTTTCTATTTTGTCCATGTTTGTAATTAAAGACTGTTTCCGAACCTTGAGTAAAGGTTTTCTCCATAGATTGCCCATTAAAAGAAGCACTTTGGATATGGCCACCTTGGCCGACATTTATTTTAACACCTACATTGCTCAAAGCACTATTCGCCTGAACATTCATGGTGTACGTCGCGATACCAGTAGCTTTATCAAAAGTAGCAGTTGGACTACTTACATTCATGCGACCATCGCCCTGCTGAGGAGCCCAACTTGCTCGAAGAGAAGCATCTCGCAACATTGGTTTTCCGTTACGTACATCACGCTTACCAGAATTTGCACCTAAAACAGTATTGACAATCGAATTACGTGCCAAGGTTGCCTTCTTCACAGCACTTGTCAAATCACCAGTCGGATCTGCCAAAGCTTTTTCAATCTCTATCACAGCAGCATTTACCTTAGTAATAGCAGAGTCCGCATTCGGCAAACCTACAGCTTTAGCTAGATACTCTCCCATCTCAGCTGAAAGTTGGGTTAGCTTCTTACGATTTTCATCCTGTTGTTTAGCTGAAACTTCCGCTGTTGCGATAGCACCAGCAGTAACTCCCGCTAAACTAGTTGTAGCAGAAGTTGATTGAACAGCGCTCGCACTAACCTTTCCATCAATCTCAGCAGCCTTCAGTACAGCAGAGTCAATTTTAAGATTAGTTGATTCTTTTGAAACAGAAGAAGACTGCTCAGTTGTTGCTGCAGACGTGCTCTGTTCAACTGATAAACTTGAGGTTACAGAAACACTTCCTGGTTTACTTTCCGATTGACTAATACTGCTAGAAGCACTAACAGATGCACTAGTTGAAGTACTGGCAGAAAGACTAGCTGATGTGCTTACTGAAATACTGGATGATGTGCTATTAGACACAGATTCAGAAATCGAAGTGCTCTCACTCACAGAAGTAGACAAGCTAGCAGAATTTTCCGAGTTACTTAGAGATGTCGTACCCAAAACTGCTGTATCATTTGTAACCAAAAGATCTGGATTTTCCAATGTTTTTTCCATGGCTACTGTTTCATTTGCAAATACTTTTGTTTGAGTGGCAACGCTAGCACCTAAAACTGCTCCTGTAGCAGCAAGACCCTTTATGATATCCAGACCTGTAATAGAAGGATTCACTTTATCTTCTACTACTTCAGTCATGACTTGAGTCGTATCAACACCACCTCGCATAACCTTGAACAAACCAAAAAGAGAGGTTGAAGCTCGCAACCAATGTTTACCTGATTTAATTAACTTATAACGTGTCACACGGTCCGTCTCTCTATAACGACCATTCTGACGTCTGAAAAACATATCTTATTCTCTCATTTCTAGGCAAAAGCCTACACTCCCACCAAGTTTAATTATTCTATTTTAGAATACTTTAAATTAAAACGAAAGTCAATAGGTTATTTTTATGATTATCTTGTCGAAATTTAAAAATATTTACAAAAAACGATATATATATATATATATTATCCGTTTTATACATAATATCTTGTTTTCAATAAAAAAAATTCATTCTAGAAACCTAATGTCATTAAGTTAGTAATCTAACTACTTAAATAAGGAGATAGGATTGAGATCATCAAAGTGATTCTCTATCCTATCTCCTATTTTTTGCATGACAAATAAAGGTTTTTCACCCTATTTTTTAAGATTTATGTCACTCTATAGATGAAATCAACTACCGATTGAGCCTTTATCTTTCTTGGATATTTTCGATTCGGTCGAATAATAGATAACTGTTTCTTGAGGTAGTTTTTCAACTGGAGAGAAGAAAGGGAACCGTTAAAAAACAAACGGCAGGCATAAGCTGCATCTGAGAAACACACTTTATATCTTTGTTTTTTGTGACTACTGTCGATGGCAACTTTCGAGGTTACCCAACGACAAAAGTTAAAATTTGTAAAGCGAGCAAAGAACTCTTGGAGAATCCCTTCCTTCTTTTTTGCATGAAAATTGACCAAGCCCACACTGTATTTCAGGTCACGAAAACTAGTCTCTATGCCCCATCTACTGGCGTAGAGATTTTTTAATTCTTGGACTGAATAGTCTGTATTGGTCACTAAAGTTTCGTATTTTCCTTCTTCCACTTCTAAACGCACCATACGAAACGGAAGCTCATAGAGTGCTACAGTATCCTGTTTTTGACTTGCTTCTGGAAGAAAATCAAAAGTAGAATGATGTGGAATAAAATGATAGTCATTGGGGAAATCACGATAACGTTTTTTAAACTGCTTGGTTTGCTTTCGTGATAATGTTAGAGAAAATGTTTGATCAAAACACTCTGTATTTGGCAAGTTAAAGGAGGAATACATGGATTGTTTCCCATCTCGAATGCGGATAATATAAAGCCATCCTTTTTCCTGAAAATGAGCCATGAGATGGTAACTTTCATAACCTCTATCCATGATAACAAGAGCTTTCTCGAAAGAGAGAAGCCTTCATCATCTGAATCAGAGCTAAGCGCTCATCTTGCACATGTTTGTCTTGAATAGAAATATCTCGATACACTCCAGTCGTCAAGTCGTATAGGGCGTTTATGTGTATGAGATTATAGGATTTAACATCCGTTTGGGTTTGGACAGAGGTTTCTGTATCCATAGGATTTCGAGGAATACAGATATCACTCCCACCAGCAGCGAATATTGGAAAATCAGTATTAAGTGAAATAGGTGCTGTAAATTCTTTAAATAGGGCATAGAAAGCTTCAGATTTTATTTGATAGCGGCGTCTTTGAACAAAGGCTGAATTTGAAACTGTCAGTCTGGCATCTAGTAATTCTTTTGACAATGATTTTTTTACGCTTTTTTACTGTCTTTTTTCAAATAAAAGCCATCAAATTGATGACTATTTCAGTAGACTCAATTTCAACTATGGAGTTTTCTTAGTGAAACGTTCAGGTAAGCCGATTGTTACACTACGACACGGAGTTTGGCAAATCGATTCCATTTGCCAAGCGTAGTTAGTAAGGCAGTTAGCTAGGCAACCTACTTTCTGCTACGACGGAAAAATCCACGAATCGATAATATTCGTGGATTTTCCCTAGTGAAGCGTTTAGGTAAGCCGCCATAGAGGTTACCTATTATTAGATTACGACACTGAGTTTTACAAATCGACTCCATTCGTAAAACTCAGTTAGTAAGGCAGTTAGCTAGACCGCTCACTACCAGTTACGACGGAAAGTTTTACGAATCGATATTATTCGTAAAACTTTCCTAGTGGAGCGCCTAGAGTCTGGGACAATAGTCTCTTATCTCCAAAAAAAGCAACGGCAAATCCGTTGCTTTTTTGCATGGTTGCGATAGTCTTGGTAAAATAGAATTGCCCAATAAACCATTTAGAAAGGCTACCCCATGCATATTCACTATAACACAAATCAAACAACTTTACCACTAGAAATCAGTTCCTTCTTGCCACAAGATCATCTTGTCTTTACTATTGAAAAAGTGGTGAATACCTTGGAAGATAGCCCCTTCCACGCCTTCTATCATGCCTTTGGTCGCCCGTCTTATCACCCTAAAATGCTTGTATCTGCTCTTCTATTTGCCTATTCACAAGGGATTTTCTCTGGTCGAAAAATTGAAAAAATGATGATTGAAAATCTCGCGATGCAATACCTAACAGGACAGTTGGTTGTCAGCTACCGCACTATCAATCGGTTTCGTGTAGCTGAAGGGATGGAAGAACTCATTCGAAATCTTTTCATCGACCTCAATCTTCGTTTAAAAATGGAAGAGTTAGTGACTTTAGATTGTCTGTTTATTGACGGAACTAAGATTGAAGCTAATGCCAACAAGTATAGTTTCGTGTGGAAGAAAGCAACGGACAAGTTTTCTGCCAAACTTTAAGAACAGATACAAGTCTATTTTCAAGAAGAAATCACACCCCTTATCCATCAAGCTATTAAACTGGATGAAAAAGAACCAATTTCTTCAGAGCAGTTGCTTGAATTCGCTCAAGTCCTTGAAGAAGAATTGGAAAAACTGAACCAGGACATTGAGGAGACACCCGTTAAAGGAAAGGATGAACGTAAAACCCAGCGTCGTAAACTCAAGAAAGTCTTGCGTAAAGTCAAGGAGGATTTTTCAGTACGTGCTGAAAAATATGAGAGCTATCAGGAGACATTTGAAGGGCGTAACAGTTTTTCCAAAACCGATCCAGATGCCACTTTTATGCGGAT
Organism: uncultured Streptococcus sp.; assembly: GCF_963521255.1. GTDB lineage: Bacteria > Bacillota > Bacilli > Lactobacillales > Streptococcaceae > Streptococcus. The sequence continues at coordinate 7,176 of NZ_CAUQTU010000018.1, forward strand.
GAAAGAAGACCATATGAAAAATGGCCAACTCAAGGCTGCATATAATCTTCAAATCGCTACGGAAAATCAATTTGTTCTTCACTATGATATCTTCTCAAATCCGACAGACACCAAGACTCTTCTGCCATTCCTTGAAACCTATCCACATGACGTACAGACAGTTGTCGCAGATGCTGGATATGGAAGTGAAGAGAACCTCCTTCGTTTAGATGAAAATAAGGTAAACCATCTGATTAAATATGCCATGTTTGATAAGGAACAGAAGAGAGGGTATAAACAGTCAGCTAGAAACTTAGCGAATTGGCACTATGATGATAAGGAGGATAGCTACACACATCCTGATGGCTGGTGCTATCGTTTTCACCATATCAAACATCAGAAAACACAGACGGACTTTCAACAGGAAATCAAGGTTTACTACGCAGATGAACCTGAATCAGCTCCTCAAAAGGGACTCTATATTAATGAACGCTATCAGCACTTAAAAACGAAAGAATGTCAGGCGCTTTTATCTCCCCAAGGTAGACAGATTTTCGCTCAACGCAAGATTGATGTGGAACCTGTCTTTGGGCAGATAAAGGCTTGTTTGGGGTACAAGTGATGTAATCTGAGAGGCAAGCGTCAAGTGAGAATTGACATGGGATTGGTACTTATGGCCAATAACCTCCTAAAATACAATAAGAGAACGAATCAAAATTAAAAGCTAGAGTTCCGCAATTGGAAATCTCTAGCTTTTTTGTGGCTGAGAACTATTTTGTCCCAGACTCGTTAGTTACTTAGATTGTTACACAATCAAGTAACTTTGGCGATCTACATCTTCTCTTCCAACTCTACATCTGGATACTTATCTGCAAACCAGCGGAGGGCAAAGTCATTTTCAAAGAGGAAGACTGGTTGGTCAAAACGGTCTTTGGCCAAGATATTGCGACTTGATGACATCCGTTCATCCAAGTCCTCAGGCTTGATCCAACGAACCGTCTTTTTACCCATTGGGCTCATAACCACTTCCGCATTGTACTCACCTTCCATGCGGTGCTTGAAGACTTCAAACTGGAGTTGACCTACAGCGCCTAGCATGTACTCGCCTGTTTGGTAATTCTTATAGAGCTGAACAGCACCTTCTTGCACCAATTGCTCAATCCCCTTGTGGAAGGATTTCTGCTTCATGACATTCTTAGCAGAAACTTTCATGAAAATTTCAGGAGTAAAGGTTGGCAGTGGTTCAAATTCAAATTTGTTTTTCCCAACTGTCAAGGTATCCCCAACCTGATATGTACCTGTATCGTAAACACCGATGATATCACCCGCCACGGCATTGGTCACATTCTCACGACTTTCCGCCATAAACTGAGTAACATTAGACAGTTTGGCACCCTTACCAGTACGAGGCAAATTGACACTCATACCACGCTCAAATTCACCCGATACGATACGGACAAAGGCAATACGGTCACGGTGACGAGGGTCCATGTTGGCTTGGATTTTAAAGACAAATCCTGAGAAATCCTTATCATGAGGATCCACAATTTCTCCGTCTGTTTTCTTGTGACCATGTGGTTCTGGAGCAAACTTAAGGAAAGTTTCAAGGAAGGTCTGCACACCAAAGTTTGTCAAAGCTGAACCGAAGAAGACAGGTGTCAACTCTCCAGCCAGAATAGCTTCCTCTGAAAACTCATTTCCAGCTTCATTTAAAAGTTCAATATCATCCTTAACTTGCTCGTAGAAAGGATTGCTACCGAAAAGCTGGTCCCCATCTTCTAGACTAGCAAAACGCTCATCCCCTTTATAGAGCTCCAAGCGTTGGTTATAGAGGTCATACAAGCCTTCAAAGGCTTTCCCCATCCCGATTGGCCAGTTCATCGGATAGCTCGCAATTCCCAAGACTTCTTCCAATTCTTGCAAGAGGTCTAGTGGCTCACGACCATCACGGTCCAGCTTGTTCATAAAAGTAAAGACTGGAATGCCACGATGTTTGACAACCTCAAACAATTTCTTGGTTTGAGCCTCAATACCCTTGGCAGAGTCCACGACCATGACAGCAGCATCCACCGCCATCAAGGTACGATAGGTATCTTCTGAGAAATCCTCGTGTCCTGGGGTGTCGAGGATGTTGACACGCTTACCATCGTAGTCAAACTGCATCACAGATGAAGTAACCGAAATCCCACGTTGCTTCTCGATATCCATCCAGTCAGACTTGGCAAAAGTCCCTGTTTTCTTTCCTTTTACAGTACCAGCCTCACGAATCTCGCCCCCAAAGTAGAGCAACTGCTCAGTAATGGTAGTTTTCCCCGCGTCCGGGTGAGAGATAATGGCAAAAGTACGACGTTTCTTAATTTCTTCTTGAATATTCATAAGTTCTCTTTCTTTAGATTCTCTATTTTTCTTGGTTCAATAGCTAAGAATGATTTCTACATTGGATTTTACCATTCCTTTCAACACTCCATTATATCGGATTTTTGCATTTTTTTCAATTTCTATTTCTTTTCACTTCTCCCTCCCTTATTTATAGGAAAATATGTCGAAAACCGTGACAATTCTAGCAAAAATGATATAATAAAAGAAAAAGAGAAGCAATCATGTTCAAGGAATTTGGTGTAACCAATTTAGAAGTAACAAAAGATGATATTTACAAGAATCCAAGCAACCCTATTTTACGCATGTATGATGACGATGAATTAATTGGAACCTTTAGTATTCTAACTGGAGAAGTATTGGAAAATTTGGACTTGGCAGACTATGACATTCGTTTTGCTCAAAAGCAAATTGAGTTAAATCGCGATAACTACCTTGAAACATGGAAGGACTACGTTGGACTACTACATGCCTAAATATTCTTTCTTAATACTCTTCAAAAATCTCTTCAAACCACGTCAGCGTCGGCTTGTCGTAGATATATGTAACTGACTTCGTCAGTCTTATCTACCACCTCAAAGCAGTGCTTTGAGCAGCCTGCGCCTAGCTTTCTAGTTTACTCTTTGATTTTTATTGAGTATAAAAGTATGGTATTGAAATTCATCCTAACGAACATAACCATAAAAGTCAAAAAGCGCATATTCACTTTTATATCCACGGAGAAGAAGTGGGTTCAATGTTTCTGAACGGTGAACTGAGAGATGGTAAAGCAAAAGCAAAAGACCTAAAAATGATAAGGCAATATGTCTTAGAACATGCAGATGAACTTCAGTCTTTATGGAATGAATACCAAAAGAGTGCATATTAAAATCAAAAAATCTTAGTTTGCTAATCAACAACAAACAAAAACTATCTAGCAATTTTAATGCCTACTATTCAACTATTGCCCCACTTAGGTACTAACCATCCTACTCCTCTTGCAATTTTTAAAGTAAATGTTGCAATGAATATAGAAAAAGGTGTTGGGTCAACAACACCCTACAGAGCCGTTTAAGACGGTGGCTGTAATTATATAACTAAAAAAATAGCTCGTTAACTCGCCAAAGTTAGGACGGCTATTTTTTGTATCTTTCAAAAAAACCAATCTCTATCCTCCACTTGTCTTTTTTCACCTTTCCCTCCCTTATTTATAGGAAAATATGGTAAAATAGAACAGACTAAAAATCATCATTTCACGAAAGGATGCAAGATGAAAATTACGCAAGAAGAGGTAACACACGTTGCCAATCTTTCAAAATTAAGATTCTCTGAAGAAGAAACTGCTGCCTTTGCGACTACCTTGTCTAAGATTGTTGACATGGTTGAATTGCTGGGCGAAGTTGACACAACTGGTGTCGCACCTACCACGACCATGGCTGACCGCAAGACCGTACTCCGCCCTGATGTGGCCGAAGAAGGGACAAACCGTGATCGCTTGTTTAAAAACGTACCTGAAAAAGACAACTACTATATCAAGGTACCAGCTATCCTAGACGATGGAGGAGATGCCTAATGACTTTCAACAATAAAACCATTGAAGACTTGCACAATCTCCTTGTCTCTAAGGAAATTTCTGCAACAGAATTGACCCAAGCAACGCTTGAAGATATCAAATCTCGCGAGACAGCTATCAACGCTTTTGTTACCATCGCTGAGGAGCAAGCTCTTGCTCAAGCTAAAGCTATTGATGAAGCTGGAATTGACGCTGATAATGTTCTTTCAGGAATTCCACTTGCAGTTAAAGACAATATCTCTACTGATGGTATTCTCACAACTGCTGCTTCAAAAATACTCTACAACTATGAGCCTATCTTTGATGCGACAGCCGTTGCCAATGCAAAAGCGAAAGGCATGATTGTCGTCGGGAAAACTAACATGGACGAGTTTGCCATGGGTGGTTCAGGTGAAACTTCACACTATGGTGCGACTAAAAACGCTTGGGATCAAAACAAGGTTCCTGGTGGTTCATCAAGTGGTTCTGCCGCAGCTGTAGCCTCAGGACAAGTTCGCTTGTCACTTGGTTCTGATACTGGTGGTTCTATCCGCCAACCAGCTGCCTTCAACGGGATCGTTGGTCTCAAACCAACCTACGGAACAGTTTCACGTTTCGGTCTCATTGCCTTTGGTAGCTCATTAGACCAAATCGGACCTTTTGCTCCTACTGTTAAGGAAAATGCCCTCTTGCTCAATGTTATTGCCAGCGAAGATGCCAAAGACTCTACTTCTGCTCCTGTCCGCATCGCCGACTTTACATCAAAAATCGGCCAAGACATCAAGGGTATGAAAATCGCTTTGCCTAAGGAATACCTCGGTGAAGGAATTGACCCAGAGGTTAAAGAAGCTATCCTGAACGCAGCCAAACACTTTGAAAAACTCGGTGCTATCGTTGAAGAAGTCAGCCTGCCTCACTCTAAATACGGGGTTGCCGTTTACTACATCATCGCTTCATCTGAAGCTTCTTCAAACTTGCAACGCTTCGATGGTATCCGTTATGGCTACCGCGCAGAAGATGCGACTAATCTTGACGAAATCTATGTAAACAGCCGTAGCCAAGGTTTCGGTGAAGAGGTGAAACGTCGTATCATGCTAGGTACTTTCAGCCTTTCATCAGGTTACTACGACGCCTACTACAAGAAGGCTGGACAGGTTCGTACCCTTATCATTCAAGATTTCGAAAAAGTCTTCGCGGATTATGACTTGATTTTGGGTCCAACTGCTCCAAGTGTTGCTTATGACTTGGACTCACTCAACCATGACCCAGTTGCTATGTACTTAGCTGATCTTTTGACAATACCAGTCAACTTAGCAGGTCTTCCAGGGATTTCGATTCCTGCTGGATTTTCTCAAGGACTACCTGTCGGTCTGCAATTGATTGGTCCTAAGTATTCTGAAGAAACCATTTACCAAGCTGCTGCTGCTTTTGAAGCAACAACAGACTACCACAAACAACAACCCGTGATTTTTGGAGGTGACAACTAATGAACTTTGAAACAGTCATTGGACTTGAAGTCCACGTAGAGCTCAACACCAATTCAAAAATCTTCTCACCTACTTCTGCCCACTTTGGAAATGACCAAAATGCCAACACCAACGTGATTGACTGGTCTTTCCCAGGCGTACTGCCAGTTCTCAATAAGGGTGTAGTAGACGCTGGTATCAAGGCTGCTCTTGCCCTCAACATGGACATCCATAAAAAGATGCACTTTGACCGCAAGAACTACTTCTACCCTGATAATCCCAAAGCCTACCAAATTTCTCAGTTTGATGAGCCAATCGGCTACAACGGCTGGATTGAAGTCGAGCTAGAAGACGGTACAACTAAGAAAATCGGTATCGAACGTGCCCACCTAGAAGAAGACGCTGGTAAAAACACCCACGGTACAGATGGCTACTCTTATGTTGACCTCAACCGCCAAGGGGTGCCCTTGATTGAGATTGTATCTGAAGCAGATATGCGTTCCCCAGAGGAAGCCTATGCTTATCTAACAGCCCTCAAGGAAGTCATCCAGTACGCTGGCATTTCTGACGTTAAGATGGAAGAAGGTTCTATGCGTGTAGATGCCAATATTTCTCTTCGTCCTTATGGTCAAGAAAAATTCGGTACCAAGACTGAGTTGAAGAACCTCAACTCCTTCTCAAACGTTCGCAAAGGTCTTGAATACGAAGTCCAACGTCAGGCTGAAATCCTTCGCTCAGGTGGTCAAATCCGCCAAGAAACACGCCGTTACGATGAAGCCAACAAGGCAACCATCCTCATGCGTGTCAAGGAAGGCGCTGCTGACTACCGCTACTTCCCAGAACCAGACCTACCTCTCTTTGAAATTTCAGACGAGTGGATTGAGGAAATGCGTACAGAGTTGCCAGAGTTTCCAAAAGAACGCCGTGCGCGTTATATATCTGACCTTGGCTTGTCAGACTACGATGCTAGCCAGTTAACGGCAAACAAAGTCACTTCTGACTTCTTTGAAAAAGCTGTCGCCCTCGGTGGCGATGCTAAACAAGTCTCTAACTGGCTCCAAGGAGAAGTCGCTCAGTTCTTGAATGCTGAAGGCAAGACACTTGAACAAATCGAACTAACGCCAGAAAACTTGGTTGAAATGATTGCCATCATCGAAGACGGCACTATCTCTTCTAAGATTGCCAAGAAAGTCTTTGTCCACCTGGCTAAAAATGGTGGTGGAGCGCGTGAGTACGTGGAGAAAGCAGGTATGGTCCAAATCTCAGATCCAGCTGTCTTGATTCCAATTATCCACCAAGTCTTTGCGGATAACGAAGCCGCAGTTGCCGACTTCAAGTCAGGCAAACGCAACGCAGATAAGGCCTTTACAGGCTTCCTGATGAAAGCAACCAAAGGCCAAGCCAACCCACAAGTGGCCCTTAAACTCCTTGCCCAGGAATTAGCGAAGTTGAAAGAAGATGAATAACAGACTTTTTATATACCTTTTTCTATTTTAGAAAGAAGAAAAAATGAACAAATTTTTACGATTGCTATTTGTTTTAGTCATCATCGCTATGCTAGGCGCTTCTATACTACAAATTTTCTTTCCATCATACATGGGAAGTCACTCCGGGTACGGAATCTCTACTGGTTGGCAACGAGAAATTGGAATATGGAACCTAGCTGTATTGATTCTTATTCTCGGTGTCAATATTAAGTACGATTGGTTCTATCTACGAATCGTGCTTCTCGCTCTCATCTTCGGTGGGATTGGAATAGGAACAAATCACTTAGTCAATTTTATGGAGTATCATTCTCCTGTAAATGCTATCGGTGCTTTCGAAAATTACTTGCTAGCGACGGGGTGGATTGTAGGATGGCTCATTGAACACCATTCCATAAAGAAGATAACTGCTATTAAATAACGACAAGTATATCTTAGATGATTTTTAAAGGTTATAATATAGTTTAATAATCATTCAAATTAAGAGATCTATCTTTTCAATAGCCTCAATGCCAATCAAGAACTCTTTAACAAACGTGCTAAACAAGAGGCCAAGCCAACTCACAAATCGCCCTTAAACTCCTTGCCTAAGAATTGGCGAAGTTGAAAGAAGAGTAAAAAAATAATCTCCAGATTAGGAACTATCAGTGAGTTCTCTAGTCTGGAGATTTTTCAATATACCTCGTTATTGGGGTTTGCCTTGTCTACATATCCTATCTCAAAAAGCCCTTCCCCTAAGAATAGAGGAAAGGCTTTTCTTGATTATCATAAACTTCAGAATGATAGATAAGCTACTTATTGCGCTTTATACCATTCTTACTCTTTATCATCTTTACGACGTCTTGAAACTAATCCTAAGCCAGTTATTGCTGCTAGAGCTCCAAGAAGGAGAGATGAAGTTGATGATTGAGTACCTGTATTCGGAAGTTCCCGTTTACCATCTACAAATGTTGATTCATTTGAATTCACTATTTGAGTTGATTTATCTGATGTTGTTGTTACATCTGAATGAGCTGGGATATCTGATTGTCCAGGAACATCTGAATGAGAAGGGGTTTCATCATGAATTGGAGTAATCACTTTCTTAAAGATATGAGTTGTTACATTTCCAACTAAAATAGTCTTGACATATTCATAGCCAGTAAATGTTCCCTTATCTTTTGTACCATCTTCTTGAGGTTTTAGAACATTACCTTCAGTATCTTTCCAAACTGTTGATTTACTTTCTTCATTACTTGGAGTTGAAGGTGTTGGTGAATATGGTGTTGAAGAAGACTTCTTAGTATATACATGGATTGTATTTCCATCTTTATCTTTCTTCGTTTCTTTGAATGTGTACTCTGGAATGTCTTTCTTATCCTTTGTTCCTTTATCGGATGGATTGATTTCTTTACCTGTTTCATCTACATATGTTGTAACAACCTTACGGTAGACGTACTCAACAGTTGTAACACCTTCTTTTAATTCACCTGACTCAGGATCAGATGTTTCAGATTTCTTAACAAATTCATATACATCACCATTTTCAGTAATGATTGTTGCCGGTTTATGATCTGTTGTGTCATATAGTGTTTTCACTAGTGACTCTGGAGTATCAACTACTGATTTATCAACTTTAATACCATTTTCAGTTGTTCCTGACAATGGATGACCATCTTTATCAATATAAGTAACAATTACTTTACCATATTTTTGTTTTGTTTCTGGTTCTTTCACTTCTTCGTAAACATAGGTTACATTTTGTGGGGTTTCTGTTACTTTTCCACTTTCTGTTCCTTCTGTACGTGCTGGTACTAGGTTGTATACTTTGCCACTTGGCGTTGTAATCTTACTTGGTTTCAACGCTTCTGTTGCTGTATTGAAGTCTTTACCTGTTGGTGCATCTTTTTCTGCGTCCTTAGGTGTTTCGTAGCCTTCAATTGTATTACCTTCAGTATCTTTGTAAGTTACTGTTACATTACCTTTAGCTAATTCATATACATAGGTTACATTTTGTGGGGTTTCTGTTACTTTTCCACTTTCTGTTCCTTCTGTACGTGCTGGTACTAGGTTGTATACTTTGCCACTTGGCGTTGTAATCTTAGCTGGTTTCAACGCTTCTGTTGCTGTGTTGAAGTCTTTTCCTGTTGGTGCAGCTTTTTCTGCGTCCTTAGGTGTTTCGTAGCCTTCGATCTTGTTACCTTCAGTATCTTTATAAGTTACTGTGACATCACCTTTAGCTAGTTTGTATACATAAGTCACATTTTGTGGTGTTTCTGTGACTTTGCCAGTTTCGTTTCCTTCTGTACTTTCAGGTACTAGGTTGTATACTTTGCCACTTGGCGTTGTAATCTTAGCTGGTTTCAACGCTTCTGTTGCAGTAGTGTACTCTTTCCCTGTTGGTGATTGTGATTCCACAGTTTTAGGTGTTTCATAACCTGGAATCTTATTACCTTCAGTATCTTTATAAGTTACTGTTACATCACCTTTAGCTAATTCATATACATAGGTTACGTTTTGTGGTGTTTCTGTTACTTTTCCACTTTCTGTTCCTTCTGTACGTGCTGGTACTAGGTTGTATACTTTGCCACTTGGCGTTGTAATCTTAGCTGGTTTCAACGCTTCTGTTGCAGTAGTGTACTCTTTCCCTGTTGGTGATTGTGATTCCACAGTTTTAGGTGTTTCATAACCTGGAATCTTATTACCTTCAGTATCTTTATAAGTTACTGTTACATCACCTTTAGCTAGTTTGTATACATAAGTCACATTTTGTGGTGTTTCTGTGA
>NZ_CAUQTU010000019.1:0-15475 GCF_963521255.1 uncultured Streptococcus sp.
GAACGCCGGAAGTAGTTGGGGGTTGCCCCCTGTGAGATATGGAAGTCGCTTAGCTTTATTCCGCCATAGCTCAGTTGGTAGTAGCGCATGACTGTTAATCATGATGTCGTAGGTTCGAGTCCTACTGGCGGAGTAGTTAAGAAAAAGAGGTTAAGTCCTCTTTTTTTGTTATGTAATTTATAATCTATTTTGTGTTATTTGGTGAGATATATTTTTCTTGGAGAGATAGGTAAACCATTTGTTTCAAGGTGAGGAATACTAGAGTTTTTTTGAAGGTTACATTTCTGAATCAGACTTACACAATCAGGACAAAGTGATGATTTTCTTTAGTGTATCCCTATTAACAATATCTATAATTTGGAGATTAGGTTTTTTAATAGCAAGCAGTTTTGTGATAAATGTAATTGTTCTATATGATTCTTTTTATAGATTATATTGAAATTTTTTATAGCTAAATTCTCAAACTAAGTTCCACTGGTTTTAATAATACTTGATTTTATTGATTTTGTAGTTGACGAGTAGATCTCATTTCTAACTCAAACGTCTCACACTTAATTTCACCATGAGAATCCATTTTAGACTAACTTCCACTTCGATCAGTCAAGAGGAAGTTACTTTAAGAAGTTACCGAAATTTTTATACTATAAAATTAACTCCGTAATATCTATATAAAAATATTATAGTTCTAAGAGGATTTACCCCAAAGTTTTAAGTCGGTCTCTTTAGGACTTTAATCATTTGACATTTAGGTAGTAAATTTATTCCTATTCTGTCAATTTTTCCTTTTTGTTATTTTGTTGAGGTTTGTATTTTAACAATTCAGGAATTGTTAATAACTGTTTATAATTTTTTGTTAGAATAAGGTCATAAAAAGTAAAGGAGTGTATGCTTATGCTACAAAGTATTTATGATCAGATGATGGATTTTTATAGAAATATTGAAGAAGAGTATGGTATGTTCTTCGGTGATAATTTTGATTGGGAACATGTTCATTTTAAGTTTTTGATTTATTATCTTGTCCGATATCGTATTGGGAATCATCAGGATTTTATTGTTTACCATTATCGTGTTGCTTATCGTTTGTATATTGAAAAATTGATAATGAAACAAGGTTTTGTTGCTTGTTGAGACAGTATGAGTTAATTTCCGAACAAATTTACTTTTTTATGGAAAGATAATAATAAATAGCTAGTTATTTTTATAAATCATTTTTTAATAGTTGGAAATAGCAAATCTTTCTATTGTTTCTTCTTGATAAAAAGGCGATTTTTTCTTATAATAAATTGTAAGATATAATTGCAGGTGAGAGTCCTGCCATGTATGTGAGAAAGGAAGAGCCTGAGGGCTCAGACAAGATTATGACTTCAGTTGTTGTTGTAGGTACCCAATGGGGTGATGAAGGTAAAGGGAAGATTACAGACTTCCTTTCAGCTAATGCAGAAGTGATTGCACGTTACCAAGGTGGTGATAATGCAGGTCACACGATTGTGATTGATGGTAAGAAATTTAAGTTGCACTTGATTCCATCTGGAATTTTCTTCCCTGAAAAGATCTCTGTTATTGGGAATGGTATGGTTGTAAATCCTAAATCTCTTGTGAAAGAGTTGAGCTATCTTCATGAGGAAGGTGTTACAACTGATAACTTGCGTATTTCTGATCGCGCGCATGTCATTTTGCCTTATCATATCGAGTTGGATCGCTTGCAAGAAGAAGCTAAGGGCGACAATAAGATTGGGACTACAATTAAGGGAATTGGTCCAGCTTATATGGACAAGGCTGCTCGTGTTGGGATTCGTATCGCAGATCTTTTGGATAAAGATATTTTCCGTGAGCGTTTAGAACGTAACCTTGCTGAAAAGAATCGTCTTTTTGAAAAATTGTATGACAGTAAAGCGATTGCTTTTGATGATATTTTTGAAGAGTATTACGAATATGGTCAACAAATTAAGAAATATGTGACAGACACGTCTGTAATCTTGAACGATGCGCTTGATAATGGTAAGCGTGTGCTTTTTGAAGGTGCACAAGGTGTTATGCTAGATATCGACCAAGGTACCTATCCATTTGTTACGTCTTCAAACCCTGTAGCTGGTGGTGTTACGATTGGTTCAGGTGTCGGGCCAAGCAAGATTGACAAGGTTGTAGGTGTATGTAAAGCTTATACGAGTCGTGTAGGAGATGGTCCTTTCCCAACTGAGTTGTTTGATGAAGTGGGAGAACGTATCCGTGAAGTAGGTCATGAATATGGTACAACAACTGGTCGTCCACGTCGTGTGGGTTGGTTTGATTCAGTTGTAATGCGTCATAGTCGTCGTGTTTCTGGTATCACTAACCTTTCATTGAACTCTATCGATGTTTTGAGTGGTTTAGATACAGTGAAGATTTGTGTGGCCTATGATCTTGATGGTCAACGTATTGACTACTATCCGGCTAGTCTTGAGCAATTGAAACGTTGCAAGCCTATCTATGAAGAGTTGCCAGGTTGGTCAGAAGATATTACCGGAGTTCGTAAGTTGGAAGATCTTCCTGAGAATGCGCGTAACTATGTTCGTCGTGTGAGTGAATTGGTTGGCGTTCGTATTTCTACTTTCTCAGTAGGTCCTGGTCGTGAACAAACAAATATTTTAGAAAGTGTTTGGTCCTAAGAGATTTTTAAGATTTGTTTAAGATAGGTAGGGTATACTATAGACAGTTACAAGAAGACCTCCTAACTTGTTGTAACAAATATCCTAAACTTTTCTTTTTCATAATAATCTCCCTATAAAGTCACCGCATTCGGTGGCTTTTTTTGTCTTGGGATTCATGATATAATAATAAAATCGATAAGTAGTAAAAGGGAAATTGATGAATTATACAGTTGAAGAAAAAGAAGTCTTTATGAGGGAGGCATTGAGAGAGGCTGAGATTGCTCTTGAACACGATGAAATTCCAATTGGTTGTGTGATTGTCAAGGAGGGCGAAATCATTGGTCGTGGGCATAATGCGCGTGAGGAACTGCAACGAGCGGTTATGCATGCGGAGATTATGGCTATAGAGAATGCGAACATGAGTGAGGAAAGCTGGCGCTTGCTGGATTGCACGCTTTTTGTGACCATTGAGCCTTGTGTCATGTGTAGTGGGGCGATTGGACTCGCCCGTATTCCAAACGTGGTCTATGGGGCTAAAAACCAGAAATTTGGCGCTGCTGGGAGTTTGTACGATATCTTGACAGATGAGCGTCTCAATCATCGTGTGGAGGTTGAAACGGGAATTTTGGAAGATGAATGCGCAGCTATTATGCAGGACTTTTTTAGAAATAGACGGAAAAAATAATTTTGCTTTTAAAATGAATAGGAATGTGATATAATAAATAGTGGAGCAACAGTTCTGCGTGAAGCGGGTCAGGGGAGGAATCCAGCAGCCCTAAGCGATTTGAATTGTGTGCTCTTTTTTTCGTGCTTTTTCCGAATAAATAAGATAGAATAATCTAGAATAAATGATAATAGAAAAGAGAAGATGATGAAAATTCGTGGTTTTGAATTGGTTTCGAGTTTTACAGATGAGAATTTATTGCCCAAGCGTGAGACAGCGCATGCGGCTGGTTACGACTTAAAGGTTGCTGTGCGTACAGTTATTGCGCCAGGAGAGATTGTATTGGTTCCGACAGGGGTTAAGGCTTATATGCAACCGACTGAGGTTCTCTACCTCTATGATCGTTCTTCAAATCCTCGTAAGAAGGGCTTGGTCTTGATTAATTCAGTTGGGGTCATTGACGGGGATTATTATGGAAATCCTGGGAATGAAGGGCATGTTTTTGCTCAGATGAAGAATATCACAGACCAAGAGGTTGTTCTTGAAGTTGGAGAACGTGTTGTCCAGGCTGTCTTTGCTCCTTTCTTAATTGCAGATGGAGATGCGGCTGATGGCGTTCGAACTGGTGGATTTGGATCGACAGGGCACTAGAATGAAGATTATCTTTGTACGTCATGGAGAGCCAGATTATAGTATGCTTGATAAACTTGAAAATCCGCAACTCTATAGTGGTTTTGGTCGTGATTTAGCACCATTGACAGAAAAAGGTCGCAGTCTGGCAAAAGAGATTGCTAAAACTGCATGTTTTGGAAAGGCAGAGATTATTATTTCATCGTCTGTGACGAGGGCTTTAGAAACAGCACATTATATAGCAGTTGAAACAGGATTGGACTTATTTGTGGAGCCGTTTTTTCATGAGTGGCGTCCAGACTTAGATAGCACTAACTCTGATTTAACTAGTGTATTGGTAGCTCATGAATATTATCTAAAACATCAAGGAGGTTTATCTGAAGATTCTCCTTATCGCTATGAAACTGATCTAGAGATGCGTCATCGTTTTTTAAGAGCTTTGGAAAAATATAAAAATTATAAAACTATTATCATTGTAACTCACGGAATGCTCATGCGCCAGTTTGTGCCAAATGAGAAGATTGATTTTTGCCAAGTGATTGAATGTGAGATAGAGATATAGAAAGAGGTTTATTATCGTAAAGAAAAAGGCGACATTTGTGTGTCAAAATTGTGAATATAATTCCCCTAAATATCTGGGGCGCTGTCCCAACTGTGGGTCTTGATCTTCTTTTGTAGAAGAGGTTGAGATTGCCGAGGTAAAGAATGCGCGTGTGTCCTTGACAGGTGAGAAAAGACAGAAAGAAGAAATTTGCGACCGGCTTGCTGCTTGTATCTTCTCGTATCTTTGAGAAGCGTTGGGCTTCTTGCTTTACTAATCCAGATTTAAAAGATTTTTTAGAGGGAAACGGTGCTAAAAGCATAGAGTTTATAGGGGTAGATGGCAATGGCTGTGTTAAGGCTTCCGTTTTGGCAACTACCAAGGAGAATTATCAGGTTTCTGTCGATTTGTCTGCTGTCGGAGTTGCCAACCAGAAGAAATTCTCTAAAACACTGAAGCAGTGGCAAGATTGCGGAATCAAGATTGGATAGTTTTATGGGGATCTTAATATGAAAATTATTTTTATCCGTCACGGAGAGCCAAATTACCGTGAGTTAGAGGAGCGTTCCTATACTGGATTTGGGATAGATTTGGCACCCTTGTCTGAGAAGGGACGACAACAAGCTCAGGAACTGAGCAAAGATCCTTTCCTCTCTTCAGCAGAAATAATCGTGTCTTCTGCAGTGACGCGAGCTTTAGAAACGGCTTTTTATGTATCCTGTGCTACTGGCCTTCCTTTGAGGGTAGAGCCATTATTGCATGAATGGCAGGTTTATGAAACAGGTATAGAGAACTTTGAAACAGCTAGATGTCTGTTTTTAGAAAACAAGGGGGAGTTGCTCCCAAATTCTCCTGTTCAATATGAGACAGCTGTAGAGATGAAGTCTCGTTTTCTAGAATGCATGGCTAAGTATCGGGAACATCAAACTGTGGTAGTTGTAGCCCATCGCATGCTCATGCGTCAGTTTGTGCCAAATGAGAAGATTGATTTTTGCCAAGTAATTGAGTGTGAGTTAGAGATATAGAAAGAGGTTTATCATCGCAAAGAAAAAAGCGACATTTGTATGTCAAAATTGTGGGTATAATTCCCCTAAGTATCTAGGACGTTGTCCCAACTGTGGATCTTGGTCTTCTTTTGTAGAAGAGGTTGAGGTTGCCGAGGTCAAGAATGCGCGTGTGTCCTTGACAGGTGAGAAAACCAAGCCCATGAAATTGGCTGAGGTGACTTCAGTCAACGTCAATCGAACCAAGACGGAGATGGAGGAATTCAACCGTGTACTTGGGGGAGGAGTGGTACCAGGGAGTCTCGTCCTAATTGGTGGAGATCCAGGTATTGGAAAATCAACCCTTCTCTTACAAGTATCAACCCAGTTGTCTCAAGTGGGGACTGTTCTATACGTCAGTGGGGAGGAGTCTGCCCAGCAGATTAAGCTACGAGCAGAGCGCTTGGGTGATATTGATAGTGAATTTTATCTCTATGCAGAGACCAATATGCAGAGTGTTCGAGCTGAGGTGGAGCGCATCCAACCAGACTTCCTCATTATTGACTCTATCCAGACCATTATGTCTCCTGAGATTTCAGGGGTGCAGGGGTCTGTTTCTCAGGTGCGTGAGGTGACGGCTGAGCTCATGCAGCTGGCCAAGACCAATAACATTGCCATCTTTATCGTAGGGCATGTAACCAAGGAAGGAACCTTGGCTGGTCCTCGTATGCTAGAGCATATGGTGGATACGGTGCTGTACTTTGAAGGGGAGCGCCACCATACCTTTCGTATCTTGAGAGCGGTCAAAAACCGTTTTGGTTCTACCAATGAAATTGGGATTTTTGAGATGCAGTCGGGCGGTTTGGTTGAGGTACTCAATCCGAGTCAAGTTTTCCTAGAAGAGCGTTTAGACGGTGCTACGGGCTCGTCAATTGTTGTGACCATGGAAGGGACGCGTCCGATTTTGGCGGAAGTTCAGGCTTTGGTAACACCGACCATGTTTGGAAATGCCAAGCGTACGACGACAGGACTTGATTTTAATCGTGCGAGTCTGATTATGGCTGTTTTGGAAAAGCGGGCAGGGCTTCTCTTGCAAAATCAGGATGCCTACCTCAAATCTGCTGGGGGTGTCAAATTGGATGAACCTGCCATTGACTTGGCCGTTGCTGTTGCCATTGCTTCTAGTTACAAAGATAAGCCAACCAATCCTCAGGAATGTTTTGTCGGAGAATTGGGCTTGACAGGAGAAATTCGGCGCGTGAATCGTATCGAGCAGCGCATCAATGAAGCTGCTAAACTGGGTTTTACTAAGATTTATGTACCTAAGAATTCCTTGACAGGAATCACTCCGCCTAAGGAAATTCAGGTTATTGGAGTGACAACGATTCAGGAAGTTTTGAAAAAGGTTTTTGCTTAATCTGTGACAAATCCTCTTAAAAATGATAAGATAGGAGAAATATTTGACTATCAAATTTTCAAGGAGGGAATCGTGTCGTATTTTGAACAGTTTATGCAAGCCAATCAGGCTTATGTTGCCCTACATGGGCAGTTAAATCTGCCACTTAAACCCAAAACTAGAGTAGCCATTGTGACCTGTATGGACTCTCGTTTGCACGTTGCGCAAGCTTTAGGTTTGGCACTTGGGGATGCTCATATCTTGCGGAATGCAGGTGGTCGAGTGACAGAAGACATGATTCGTTCGCTAGTTATTTCCCAGCAACAAATGGGGACAAGAGAGATTGTGGTATTGCACCATACAGACTGTGGTGCTCAGACCTTTGAAAATGGGCCTTTTCAGGAGTATCTGAAAGAGGAACTAGGTGTTGATGTGTCAGACCAGGACTTCTTGCCCTTCCAAGATATAGAGGAGAGTGTACGCGAGGACATGCAACTTCTTATCGAGTCTCCCCTAATACCAGACGATGTCATTATCTCTGGTGCTATTTACGATGTGGATACAGGAAGTATGACAGTTGTAGAATTATAAACACTTTATTTAGAAAGAAAGTGTATGAAGAAAAACAGTATTTTATTTATTTTTATCTTATTGCTCTGTATTGGTTTACAGTATGAAACCATCTATTATACGGATGGTTCGATGTCAGCTGAGGAATATGGACTAATGGGAGTTTCTATCTTTCTAGCTCTCTTTTACATGATTCCGACTCTTTATTTCCTTTTCCGTATTGGGAAAAAATGGTAATTACCAAAGAAGGCCTTGATTTTGTCTTTATTGGGAGGAATGTTCCTTTCAGGCTGGTTGTCTAGCTTTGCTAATACCTATATCCATGATTTACTGGGCGTTCTTTTCCCAGATAGTGCATTTTTAAATGCCTTTGAAAGTGCTATTGTGGCTCCTTTGGTAGAAGAGCCGTTGAAATTATTGCCACTTGTCTTTGTTTTAGCTTTGATTCCTGTGCGAAAATTAAAATCATTGTTTTTACTAGGCATTGCTTCTGGTTTGGTATTCCAAATAATTGAGGATATTGGCTACATTCGTACGGATTTGCCAGAGGGTTTTGACTTTACTATTTCGAGAATTTTAGAGCGTATCATCTCAGGTATTGCCTCTCACTGGACTTTTTCAGGTCTAGCTGTAGTAGGTGTTTACTTGCTTTACAGAGCCTATAAAGGACAGAAGGTTGGCAAGAAAGAGGGGCTTATTTTCTTAGGTTTGGCCTTGGGAACTCATTTCTTGTTTAACTCTCCTTTTGTAGAATTAGAGACAGAGTTGCCACTAGCGATTCCAGTGGTTACGGCTATTGCTCTCTATGGTTTTTATCAGGCTTATCGCTTTGTTGAGAAGCACAATGAGTTGATGAACTAGAATATTTTGCAAAAGAATGATGCAAGGGTACAAATATGGTACCCTTCTTTTATTTTTGATTGAAAAATAGTGTAAAAAGCGCTACAATGGTAGATGGAAAAATCTTGTGAAAAGCACAAGCGATACATATATACCGGAGGAAATCATGTCTTTTTCTGATTTAAAGCTGTTTGCCCTTTCTTCTAATCAAGAATTGGCAAAACGTGTAGCGCAGGAGATTGGGATAGAGTTGGGGAAATCAAGTGTTCGTCAATTTTCAGATGGAGAGATTCAGGTCAACATTGAAGAATCAATCCGTGGGAAACACGTCTTTATCCTACAATCGACTAGTTCGCCTGTAAATGACAATCTGCTTGAAATTTTGATTATGGTAGATGCTTTGAAGCGTGCGAGTGCAGAATCTGTCAATGTTGTCATGCCTTACTATGGGTATGCACGTCAGGATAGAAAGGCGAGAGCGCGTGAGCCAATCACTTCAAAACTTGTCGCAAATATGCTTGAAGTAGCTGGAGTGGATCGTTTATTGACCATCGACTTACATGCTGCGCAGATTCAAGGATTCTTTGATATTCCTGTGGATCATTTAATGGGTGCTCCTCTGATTGCGGATTATTTTGAGCGTCGTGGCATGGTTGGTTCTGACTATGTGGTTGTCAGCCCAGACCATGGAGGGGTGACTCGTGCTCGTAAGTTGGCAGAATTTTTGAAAACATCTATCGCTATCATCGACAAACGTCGTAGTGTTGATAAGATGAATACTAGTGAAGTCATGAATATCATCGGTAAGGTCGAAGGCAAGACTTGTATTTTGATTGATGATATGATTGATACTGCTGGAACGATTTGTCATGCGGCAGATGCCCTTGCAGAAGCTGGTGCTGTTGAAGTCTATGCAAGCTGTACGCACCCAGTTCTTTCTGGTCCTGCTATGGACAATATCCAAAAATCAGCTATTAAGAAATTGGTTGTTTTGGATACCATCTATCTGCCAGAAGAGCGTTTGATTGATAAGATTGAGCAGATTTCAATCGCTCATCTACTGGGTGATGCTATCGTACGTATCCATGAAAAACGCCCACTTTCTCCACTTTTCAGTATTGAGAAAAAGATTTAATGATCGAGCCTGAGATGATTCTCAGGTTTTTTTCATCTCTTTTCCGAATAAATAAGATAGAGCCAGAGAATCTAGTAAACCTAGATTTAAAAATGTGCTATAATGAAAGGAGAGAAAGTATGACATTACGTCATCCGGGCATTAGCCCAACTAATGATTTGGTTGCTAAGAAAATCTTTAGCAATCCAGAAATCACTTGTCAATTTATTCGCGATATGCTGGATTTACCAGCCAAAAATGTGACCATTTTAGAGGGAAGTAATATTCATGTCTTGCCTTCCCTGCCGTACTCGGCTCAGGATTTCTATACCAGTATAGACGTCTTGGCAGAGTTGGACAATGGAACGCAAGTAATTATTGAAATCCAAGTTCATCATCAGAATTTTTTCATCAATCGCCTATGGGCTTACCTATGCAGTCAGGTCAATCAAAACCTCGAAAAAATTCGTCAGCAAGAGGGTAATACTCATCAGAGTTACAAGCATATCGCACCAGTTTATGCTATTGCCATTGTAGATAGCAATTATTTCCAAGATGACTTGGCTTTCCATAGCTTTAGTATGCGCGAGGACACGACAGGTGAGGCTTTAACAATTACAAACAATGGACAAGAAAACCATCTAGTCAAGATGGCATTCTTGGAATTAAAAAAATATAGAGAAACCAGCAAAGACAAAGTTCGCAAGCCGTGGTTGGAGTTTTTCGGGAACAAACCCTTTACCCAACAACCTGAGCGGGCCATCAGCCAAGCAGACCAACTGCTGGACTACAAGAGCTGGTCCGAGGAGGACAGGAAAATGTTTAGTCAACTACGTATGCGTGAAGAACAAGCGTTATTGGCTCAGGATTATGCCTTGGAAACTGCTAGGGAAGAAGGGAAACTTTTTGCCTTTCTGGATATGGTTCGCCAAGGTCTTCTAACACCTGAGGTTGCAAGTCAGCAATTAGGCATGACCGTCGCTGAGTTTGAGGCGTTGTTGTAAGACCGTCATAAATAAGACCTAAAAATACAGAGAAACCAGCAAAGACAAGGTTCGCAAACCGTGGTTGGAGTTTTTCGGTAACAAACCCTTTACCCAACAACCTGAGCGAGCTATCAGTCAGGCAGACCAACTGCTAGACTATAAAAGCTGGTCCGAGGAGGACAGGAAGATGTTTAGTCAACTACGTATGCGTGAAGAACAAGCATTATTGGCTCATGATTATGCCTTAGAAACCGCTAGAGCCGAAGGTATTGAACAAGGTTTAGAACGTGGACTTGAACGTGGTCGTGCAGAGGGAATTGAAAAGGGGCGAGAAGAAGGTATTGAACAGGGACTGGAGCGTGGGAAATTCTTTGCATTCTTAGATATGGTTCGTCAAGGTCTTCTGACTTCCGAGGTTGCCAGCCAGCAATTAGGCATGACTGTCTCTGAGTTTGAGGCACTCTTATAAGACCATCACAAGTGATGGCGTTCTTGGAACTAAAAAAATACAGAGAAACCAGCAAAGACGAGGTTCGCAAGCCGTGGTTGGAGTTTTTTGGGAATAAGCCCTTTACCCAAGCCCCCGAGCGAGCCATCAGTCAGGCAGACCAACTGCTAGACTACAAGAGCTGGTCTGAGGAGGACAGGAAGATGTTTAGTCAACTACGTATGCGTGAAGAACAAGCGTTATTGGCTCAGGATTATGCCTTGGAAACAGCTAGGGCGGAGGGATTGGAACAAGGTATTGAACAAGGTTTAGAGCGTGGTCGTGCAGAGGGGATTGAACAGGGATTAAAAGTAGGTTTAGTAAATCTAGTACATAAAGGTCTTCTAACACCTGAAGTTGCCAGCCAACAATTGGGCATGACGGTCGCAGAGTTTGAGGCCTTGCTATAAGGTCACATTTTAAATAGTAGAAAGTTGATGAAATGGCAAGTTCTTATCAAAAAACTTGCTATTTTTGCTTGACATTTGATAGAGTTTGTAAGATAATATCATGGAAGTGAGCACTATCTAATTATTCAAGTTATTTAGATAGAGTAGTTTTTGCTAAAGTTTCTGATGATTTTTACAACTTACCTCTCTAAATTTTTATGTTTTACATAAGAATGACCTTTTTGTCTCTTTTTAAAAAAATGATGAAAAAGAAAAAATTATCAGAAAACCCTTGACAAATCCTGCAAATATTTATATACTGTATAGTAGTAAGATAGTCTTACGAAAAATATTATAAAGAAAATGAAGGAGATAAAACGATGAAAAAAGTTTTATTGACAAGTGCTGTTGTTTTGGCAGCTTTCGGTGCCTATAACTCAGTAAATGCGCAAGATGTTACTGTTCCATCAGTTACAGCTAATACAAGTACTTATGTACAAACTCTTAAACAAAAAATTGAATTAGTTCGTTCTGGTTATGCATACTATAAAGCTGACGGTACAAGAGCTGTTGAACCAGCAGATGCAACAAAAGCTGATGCATTGGCTAACAAAGTTAATGCTGTTCAACAAGCTATCAATGAGCTTACACAACGTCAAAATGAATATAAAACAGTTTATGCACGTTACCATGAAGCTTTGACAGACCGCCAAGCTCGTGAAGCAAAATTAGAAGAATTGGCTGCTGCTGTTAAAACTGCATCAGATAAACTTACTACTCTCTTAGTTGATACTCAAGCTTATAGTAATGTAAATATTGCTTTGAGAACTGAACAGGCTGCTTTAGAAGGTACTGGAGCAGGAAGTATTGCTGCTGCTGAGACAGATGTTGTTGCAAAAGAAGCTATCCTAGTAGATGCTCGAAAAACTTTAGCTGACTATAAAGCAAATCATGCAACTAAATTTGATTTTGATGCTAGTGGTGTAAACCAATATGACCAAAGAGTAAAACAATTAACAGATGATGTTACTTCTGCAGAGTCTGATTATAATGACGCTAAAACTGTATTAGCTACTCGTTCAGCTCGTTTAGATCAAGTTTATGCAGAAATTGACCAAGTTATCGATGTTGACTATGCTACAAGCTATGCTATTCATCAAGCTCAAAAAGAACTTCGAGTAGCACGTAGAGCACAATCAGAAAATAATGGTAAATTGGCTGCTGCTAAGAAATTGGTAGATGGTGATCCTGCAACAGGTCGTGTAGGTCTTAGAGCTGAATTGGATACTCTTACAGGAACAGGTGCAGGAAGCATTGCTGCAGCTAAATCAACTTTAGGCGCTGCAATTGGAGCAGCTAATGCTGAATTTGGTTCTATTGCTCCAGACAAAGCAAAAGCTCTTGGATTGACATTTGAGTTGGATAAAATTAAAGCAGCTGTTGAAGAAGTTGTTGCACAAAACCCTGTAAAACCAGCAGAAAAACCAGCAGAAAAACCAGCAGCTCAAGCGGCATGGGTTCAATCAGGTTCTCGCTGGTGGTACAAACACGCTGATGGTTCTTACACAACTAACGGTTGGGAAAAAATCAACGGTACTTGGTACTACTTCGACCAAGCTGGTTGGATGGCAACTGGTTGGGTTAAAGACAATGGTACTTGGTACTATCTAGATGGTTCAGGTGCAATGCAAACTGGTTGGAAATATGTAGGTAGCCACTGGTACTACCTAGATGGTTCAGGTGCATTACTTGTAAATACAACTACTCCTGACGGTTACACTGTAAACGGAAATGGTGAGTTAGTATAATACTAATATATAAACAAAGACTAGGAGTAAAATCTCCTAGTTTTTTCTTACATTTATTATAGGAAAGGTAGATGGTCTATATAAAAATTAACTATTTAATAAAGGATATTTTTCTCATGAAAAAAATACTAACCGGTATGTTTTACTAGCCACTTCAGTGCTAGCTATGGCAGCAGTTCAACCAGTAAACGCTGCAAGTACAGGAACTGAGGTCGTTGTTACAGGTAATCAACTAATTTCAATAGTTAAAGAAGTTCACTATGTGGTATTTCAAAATGGTGCTACTGTAGCTGATGCTGAAAAATTATTAGAAGAAGTTGCTAAAACTAAAGACAAAGCAGTAGATGCTATTACAAATAAATCACTGACTCCTGAAGAAAAAGCTGAACTTAAAAAAGCAGAAGAAGCAGGAGCTAGAACAGAATAGGTTGCAGAAAGAAGAAGCAGGAGCTAGAACAGAATAGGTTGCAGAAAATGGAGATAATTTAGTTACTGAAGAAAATGGTAAGTGGATTACGTATGATGGAGATGTGTTAATTACTGGAGATAAAGGTAAATTAGATAAAGACTATTTAGGAAGTCATACACATATTCTTGAAGATGGCTACACTTATGTTAGAACTGAAAAAAATGGTTCTTTGACTCGTCATATTTATTCTGCAAGTCCAACTATTGCTAAGAAAACAATGTGGGTAGATGGTGATAATGATGTTATCCTATTTGAGGAAAAAGATTTTAATGAGAAAAACTATGTAGGTCACCATGATGAACTTCTTAACAAAGGTTATGAATTTTTAGGAGCTGATTGGTATGATGTCGAAGGTGAGACAGTTACTGGATTTGTATATAAGAAGGTAAGAGATGCTATCCCAGCTCCAACTGTAGCAGGAACTAGTCAAGATAATACTTATCAAGCCCCAGCTGCAAAAGCAGAAGATAAGAAAGAACTTCCAAATACTGGTGGTAAAGATAACGTTGCAGTTGCATCATTAGGATTCCTAGGATTGCTCCTTGGTGCCCTTCCATTTGTTAAACGTAAAAACTAATTAGTTGAAAATATGAAATAGAAGGATTTATGCCCTTCTCTTTTTGTGATATTGACTATAGTGAAAGTTCTATTGAAAGAAGAAAAAAGTGAACAAAACGATATTTTAGTCTTGTTCACTTTTATGTTATTTTATAAACTTACAACAGCGCCTCGAACTCAGCGACGGTCATGCCTAATTGCTCACTCGCAAATTCGGAAGTCAGGAGACCTTGGCGAACCATGTCTAAGAAGGCAAAAAGTTTCCCTTCTTCCCTTCCTTCAACTTTCCCACGCTCTAAGCCCTTTTCCTCTGCTTGTTCCAAGGCATAGTCATGAGCCAATAATGCTTGTTCTTCGCGCATACGTAGTTGACTAAACATTTTCCTGTCCTCCTCGGACCAGCTCTTGTAGTCTAGCAGTTGGTCTGCTTGGCTGATGGCTCGCTCAGGTTGCTGGGTAAAGGGTTTATTCCCGAAAAACTCCAACCACGGCTTGCGAATGCTATCTTTGCTGGTTTCTCTATATTTTTAGGTCTTATTTATGATGGTCTTTCAATAGTGACTCAAACTCATCAACAGTCATGCCCAATTGCTGACTTGCAACCTCGGAAGTCAGGAGACCTTGGCGAACCATGTCTAAGAAGGCAAAAAGTTTCCCTTCTTCCCTTCCTTCAACTTTCCCACGCTCAAGACCACGCTCTAAACCTTGTTCAATACCTTGCTCCAGCCCCTCTGCCCTAGCTGTCTCCAAGGCATAGTCCTGTGCTAACAAGGCTTGTTCTTCTCTCATACGTAGTTGACTAAACATTTTCCTGTCCTCCTCGGACCAACTCTTATAGTCTAGCAGTTGGTCTGCTTGGCTGATGGCCCGCTCAGGTTGCTGGGTAAAGGGTTTATTCCCGAAAAACTCCAACCACGGCTTGCGAATGCTATCTTTGCTGGTTTCTCTATATTTTTTTAATTCTAAGAAAGCCATTTTAACCAGATGGTTTTCTTGACCGTTGTTTGTAATTGTTAAGACTTCACCTGTCGTATCCTCTCGCATGCTAAAGCTATGAAAAGCCAAGTCATCTGAGAAGTATATGCTATCCACAATTGCGATAGCATATACTGGTGCGATGTGTTTGTAACTCTGGTGTGTATCACCTTCTCGTTGACGAATTTTTTCTAGGTTTTGATTGACCTGACTACATAGATAAGCCCACAAGCGATTGATGAAAAAATTCTGATGATGCACCTGAATCTCAATGATTACTTGAGTTCCATTATCCAACTCTGCCAAGACATCTATACTTGTATAGAAATCCTGTGCTGAGTACGGCATAGAAGGCAAGACGTGAATGTTACTTCCCTCCAAAATGGTCACATTTTTTGCAGGCAAGTCCAGCATATCGCGGATAAATTGACAAGTGAT
>NZ_CAUQTU010000020.1:0-5245 GCF_963521255.1 uncultured Streptococcus sp.
TGTAGTGCCCTGCACATTGGTTCGTCTTGTTCAGTTTTCAAAGGTCTTTGTCACTTGCTTCTCTCAAGCGACAACTATATTAGTATATCACAGTCACTTTCGCTTGTCAACACTTTTTTTGAAACTTTTTTAACTTTTTTCATCCAAGTGTTCCATCCGCAACATACCATAGTCCGTACGGGATTCGAACCCGTGTTACCGCCGTGAAAAGGCGGTGTCTTAACCCCTTGACCAACGGACCAGAGTTGTTTTCAACTCTTACTATTATACCGACTTTTTCTGACTTGTCAACTACTTTTTTTATCTTTTTTTATTTTTTTGTATGACTTCCTAGTGTGTACGGATGTCAAACTCTTTAAACACAATACGTAAGTCTCTTAAGACTCTTTGACGCCCTCGGAAGCGTTCATGTCTTAAGACGCGTTCTAACTCTTCTTGTTTGTCTTTACTTTGTTTGCTTCTATAATCTCTTAGTGTTTCATGAAAGAGATAATAGTCATCTAACCACAGACCTCCCTCACTGATACGATGACTAATCTCACCTACTTCTTCATAGGGTTCTTTATCATATCTTCGTTTTTGACTTTCCTGCTTACGGATATAATCTAAAATGCGATTACGGAACTTAGTTTTGAAATATTTACGTAAACGTGGCATATCTTCTGATAATCTTTCTTCTCTACTAATCAATTCATGCAAGCAGATCATCCCCTCTTGGTCCCAATCCGATAGTTCCCATAAATGAAGGTAATACTCATTTCTACACTTATACACAATCCCTTGGACTTCTTCATATAATTCTTTAAGCATTATGTTCCCCTTTCTAGATACAGTCTAACAAATAATGAATCTAATTTGATTCATTTCATCCATTCTGTTCCCTACACCGTCTAAACTGCACAAAAAAGAGAGGGCTTGCCTCTCTTTGGGTTATAATTCTGCGATTTGGTTTAGGTTTACTTCTGCAACTGTGTCATTACCAAACATAGAGATAATCATCTTCACTTTGTTATTATCAATTTCTGTAATCTTACCAGTGTAATCTGCAAAAGCACCATCAATAATACGTACAGTTTGACCAACCTCAACATCGAAATCAAATTCTTGAACAGTTTGTCCCATAGATACCAAAATGTCACGAATTTCTTGTTCCAATAATGGAGTTGGTTTTGATCTGTTCCCGTGTGATCCGACAAATCCCGTAACGTTCGGAGTATTTCGAACAACAAACCAAGCTTCATCTGTCATGACCATTTCTACAAGAACATAACCTGGAAAGCGATTTTCTTCTACTTCTTTTCTCTTTCCATTTTTTTCAACTTGCACTGTTTGTGTTGGAATTTCAACACGTAGAATATTATCCAACATATTGTAGGTTTGTGCACGTTGTAATAGATTTTCTTTTACCTTATTTTCATAACCAGAATAAGTTTGTAAAACAAACCACCCTTTATCAAAACTATCCATGATATTTCCTTTCATAATAGAAGATTTCTAGTGTAATTAACTCCACTAACCTTCTAAAAAATGTTAATAAATCGAATCAAACCTGAAACAATCAACTGGTCAAAAATGTAAATAATTATTACAAAGAAAGCTGTGTATTCCATGATAGAACGAAAATCTCTCCAGCTTTCCTTGCGAGTTGGCCATGTTGTGTCTTTAAGAAGTCTAAAAATATCTCCAATAAAACGCATTGCTCTCTCCTATCTCGTTTCTCTGTGTGTAGTGTACTTACCACAATGTTTACAAAATTTATTTACTTCTAGTCGTGTTGGTTTGGGGTTCCCGCTGATCTTGATTGAATAGTTTCTCGAACCACAAACCGCACAAGCTAGGCTTGCTTTTTTTAGTGCCATAACGCCTCCATCTTATCCATTATAACAAGAAAGCTAGGCTTTGACAAGCATCTTAACGAAATAGATTGACTACCGAATCCCATATCGTTTGAGCTTTTTCCTTAATCTTCGCATCCGAAATAGCCCGACTAGCCTCGTCTACTAGACTTTGCGCACGTCCTCGAATATCAGACAAATTATCATCTGTCTGGCTATTATCATTAGTTTGTACTTGTCTTTTTGTGTTAGCTGGTGCAATTCCATTTTTCTTATATGCATTTTCAACTGTAAAGGTACTTCCTGGGGTATAAGGTAAAATGGTATTTGCAATATTTCTGAAGACATGGGCTGCACCGTTTGAAGTAGATCCTGCTAGATAGTGATTTTCATCAGTGGTCGGAAAACCAAGCCAGTGACTAATCACTACATCCGGAGTATAACCAATTACCCACTGGTCACTTGTGTATTCAGGATTAAAAACTGCTTCGGTTGTACCAGTTTTTCCTGCCATGACATAGTCTGCAGGCGATGAACTAATACCTGTTCCGTTTGTAAATGTTCCCAACATCATACTGGTCATCTTGTCAGCTACAGCTTTATCAATTACTCGTTTTTGTGAATTTTTATGGCTCGCAATGACCTGACCACTAGCATTTTCAATTCTACTAATAAAATGAGCTTCAGGCATTAAACCTTCATTTGCAAAAGCAGCATATGCTTGAGCCATTTGAAGAGGGTTGGTTTCAACACCGCTTCCCAAGGCGACGCCAAGAACACGATCGACCTTTTCCATGTTGAGTCCAAATTTTTCTCCTGCCTCAAAAGCCTTATCAACGCCCAAATCATTAACAGTGGCAACAGCAGGTAGATTAAGCGATTCTGCCAAGGCTTGATACATAGGAACTTCTCGACTCGTTTTGATTCCTGCATAGTTATCAACCTTATAGCTATCGTACTGCATGGTATGGTTATCCAAGAGCTTATTCAAAGCCCAGCCTGCTTCAACTGCTGGCGTATAAACAACTAAAGGCTTAATTGTAGAACCAGGACTACGTTTTGATTGAGTTGCATAGTTGAAATTCCGGAATCCAGTTTTATCATTGTCAGCAACTTGACCGACAACTCCACGAACTCCCCCTGTTTTCGGTTCGAGAGCGACACTTCCTGATTGAGCAAATGTTCCATCCTCTGCCCTCGGAAATAGCGCTTTATTTTCATAGACAACCTGCATATTTGCTTGGTAGTTTTGGTCCAGCTCTGTGTAAATGCGGTAGCCATTATTGACAATCTCTTCCTCTGTTAGATTATACTTGGAAACAGCTTCATTAACAACCGCGTCAAAATAAGAGGGGTAACGGTAATCTGAGATTTTTCCTTCATACCTATCGTGCAATTGCGAAGTCATATCAACTTCTGCAGCTTCGGTTTCTTGATTTTTATCAATATATCCTGCTGCAACCATATTTTGTAAGACAGTGTCGCGACGATTAGTCGAATCTTGTACGGAATTCAAAGGATTATACAGTTCCGGCCCTTTGAGCATCCCTGCCAGAGTCGCAGCTTGATCCAAACTCACTTCTGATGCAGAAACTCCAAAGTATTTCTTACTCGCATCTTCTACACCCCACACACCATTTCCAAAATAGGCATTGTTAAGGTACATGGTTAAAATCTGATCCTTACTATATTTTTTTGTTAATTCTAAGGCAAGGAAAAATTCTTTCGCTTTTCTCTCAACAGTTTGATCCTGCGACAAATAGGCGTTTTTAGCCAGCTGTTGTGTAATAGTAGAACCACCACCTGAACGACCAGCAGTGACAATCGCCAAGAAGAAACGACCATAGTTAATCCCGTCATTTTTATAGAAAGAGCGGTCTTCTGTCGCAATAACGGCATTCTGCAAATTTTTACTGATATCAGTCAATTCAACATAAGTTCCTTTTTGACCAGACAAGGCACCAGCCTCCTTTTCTTCACGGTCAAAAATGATAGTCCGAGTTTTCAAGGCGTTTTGCAAATCGTTAACATTGGTTGACTTGGCTACAGCAAACAAATAGGTTCCAACTAGCAAGCCTGCACTCAAACCTAGTATAAGGACAATCTTTGTTAGATGATAGCGACGCCAGAATTTTCGAATTGGACCTACTTGGGCTAATTTTTTTCGATCACTACGAGAGCGACGTAAGCTAGTCGTATCAGAATCCTCTAGTTCACTTGTTTCTTTTTTAAAAAGAGAAAGAAATTTCTCAAATAATTTATCTAATTTCATGCGTTTATTTTATCATCTTCATCATAGGAAGACAAGAATTTAGCTATTTCCTATCCAAATAGGGCTTTTTTTGTTACAATATCTGTATGCAATTCACATTTACATTACCAGACTCTCTACCTCAAATGACGGTGAAGCAATTACTTGAGGAGCAACTACTCATCCCTAGAAAAATTCGTCATTTTTTGAGAATCAAGAAACATATTTTGATAAACCAAGAAGAAGTTCACTGGAACGAGATGGTAAGTCCTGGAGATGTTTGCCAGTTGACTTTTGATGAGGAAGATTATTCCGAAAAAGAAATCCCTTGGGGAAATCCTGACATCGTTCAAGAGGTTTATCAAGATCAACACTTGATTATTGTAAACAAACCAGAGGGGATGAAAACGCATGGTAATCAGCCAAACGAAATCGCCCTTCTTAACCATGTCAGTGCCTATGTTGGCCAAACCTGCTATGTCGTTCACCGCCTAGACATGGAAACCAGTGGTCTAGTTCTTTTTGCTAAAAATCCTTTTATCCTACCTATTCTCAATCGTTTATTAGAGAAAAAAGAAATTTCTAGGGAATACTGGGCACTAGTTGATGGAAATATCAGCAGCAAAGAGCTTGTTTTCAGGGACAAAATCGGACGTGATCGCCATGATCGTAGAAAACGAATAGTTGATACAAAAAATGGACAATATGCTGAAACGCATATAAACAGATTAAAGCAATTCTCAAACCAGACTTCCTTGGTTCGTTGCAAACTAAAGACAGGGCGAACCCATCAGATTCGTGTCCACCTTTCGCATCATAACTTCCCTATTTCAGGCGACCCTCTCTATAATAGTAAATCAAAAACAAGTCGGCTTATGCTTCACGCCTTCCGCCTTTCCTTTACCCATCCACTTACTCTAGAGAAATTAAGCTTCACTACCCTATCAGATACTTTCGAAAGAGAAATAAAAAAGAATGGATGATTGCGTCATCCATTTTTCCATATAAGAAAAGCAAGACCAAGAGGCCTTGCTTTTTATCGACTCATGAATTATTTAGCGATTTTTGCGAAGTATTCAAGAGTACGAACAAGTTGTGCAGTGTATGACATTTCGTTGTCGTACCATGATACAACTTTAACCAATTGTTTACCGTCAAC